>NZ_JBEFAK010000028.1:0-137920 GCF_040137845.1 Nonomuraea sp. B19D2
GGGGTGGGGGAGTTCGAGGTCGGCCACGATGGGGAAGTGGTCGGAGGCCTCGGTGCCGATGACGGCCACCGAGGTCGTTTTGATGTCGCGAGAGGTCATGACGTAGTCGATGCGCTGGTACGGCCTGCTCACGCTGTAGGTGAAGCCGTCGCCCGCACCGGCCACGTCCCAGGCGTCAAGCAGCCCCCGCCAGCCCAGAGGTCTGACCGCGTCCTCGGCCGCCGCCCTGCAAATGCCCCTCGCTTGTGGCCTGTCCGGCAAGGGTGTACCCCAACACCACACTCGAGACTGCAGGCGAACGGCGTCAAGATAGGTTCCATTTCCCAGTTTCTTGACGCCTGTCTGCTCGGTTCTTAGAGTCCAACCTGACATTTGAGGACGTGGAAAGGGCCACGACGGTGCGCGTCGGCTACATCAGGGTCTCCAGCGTTGATCAGAACACCGTCCGGCAACTGGACGGGATCGAGATCGAGAGGACTCTGGGACTTCCCCGGGGTTGAGGAACCGGCGGACGGCCGTTATCGATGAGAATGATCTTTCTAGGGCGCCGAAGGGGCAATTGCGGGATGCGGGTGGAATAGCTGCTGGTCAGCGTCCGACGAGTGCCGCATAGGCGGTGGAGCGGCCGATTTTGAGAGTGCGGGCGGCTTCGGTGACCGAGATGCCGTCGTCGACCAGGCGGCGTGAGGCCCAGAACTCCTATAGCTACGGCGAGGGGCAGAGTAGATGGTGATCCTGCGTTCTACCTGGGGTTGTCCGGGCCGCTGATGATGCGGTGGATGGTGGAGCGTCCGACGCTGTACTCGGTGGCCAGGTCGGCGAGGGAGACCTCGCCTTCGGCGTAGCGGCGGCGGATGGAGCGGCGGGCGGGTTCGGGGAGTTTGGGCTGCTTGCCCTTGAGCTTGCCGTTCTTCTTGGCCAGGGCCATGCCTTCGCGGGTGCGCTGGTGCCCGATGTTGGCTTCGAATTCCGCGGCCATCGCGAGGGTCTGGGAGAAGAGCCGGCCGAAGGGGTCGCTCTAGTCGTAGACGGATGCGCCGAGGCCGAAGTGGACGCCGCGGCTGGACAGGTCGGTGAGCAGGTCGTTGGCTTCGGCCATGTTGCGGGCGAACCGGTCGAACTTGGTGACGGTGAACACCGTGCCGTCCCATACGGCGGCGAGGGCCTGATCGAGGCCGGCGCGGTTGCGGCGGCTGGTCCCGGAGAACCCGCGGTCGATGTAGATCCGGTCTTGCGGCACGCCGAGCGCCAGGAGCTGCTCGGTCTGGATGATGACGTCTTGTTCGTCGGTGGAGCAGCGCGCGTAGCCGACCCGGGTCCCGTTCACGCGTTTACGTGTTCCGGATAGGGGGCCTTCACCGGAACAGTTCGCGGAACACCTATACGGAACACCCCGACCTGGGTGTCCGCCCGGCCCGGGTGGTGTTCCGTTGAGGGATCCCCTTACGGAACACCGGTTCATCCCAGATGCCTTCTGATGCTCTGGGTCGCGCGTCTTCGGCCCCGGCGAACGAAGAGACCAGTCAAGTGATGCTGGTCAGCCCGCCGTTCGCGATGATGGATAGGTCCTGCGCCATCTGCGGAGTGACGAGGTCGGCGCGGTTGTCGCCGCAGATGGCGCTTCACGCGGAGTTCGCCGGGATCGGGGCCCGCATCGGGGCATCCCCAGGAGCTTCGATCGTTCGGCTGGCGTGAGCAACCGCGACATCGCGGCGCAGCTGTTCCTCGGCCATCGGACCGTCGAATACCACCTCTACAAGGCCTATCCGAAGCTCGGCATCAGATCTCGTCACGAGCTGGCCGCCCTGGAGCTCGGGCCGGTTGTGGGCCAGCAATCTTTCAGAGACCCCGGTGAAGTCCATCGCGATCGCCAACCGCGGTGCCCACCGAACGAGCCTGGGCGATCAGTTCCGCAAGGCCCTCCTCGATCGGGCCTCACGGCAAGCGAGGAACCAACTGGCGTCGGCTCGATGGGAATCTCTGGACGGGCACTTCGCTCCAGAACCAGTCCTGGGCTGTAGGGGTTGCACATAAAATCTGCGCGCAGATAGTCTACGCACAGATTTTTCAGTGAAGGGAACACGAGATGTACGCCTACGAGCACACGATGGACACCACCGCCCCCACCGCTGCGATCTGGGCCCTCTACGCCGACGTCAACGGCTGGACCGCGTGGGACACCAGCGTCCTCCAGATCAACCTGGAGGGCCCCTTCGAGGTGGGCGCGGAGGGCACCATGACCCCCGAAGGCCAGGACACCGTCCGATTCCGCATCGTCGAGCTGCTCACCAACGAGCTGTTCACCGATGAGACCGTCGTCGGCGAGCTGACCCTGCGCTTCATCCACAAGCTGGAGGATGCCGGAGCCGGCACCCGCGTCACCCACCGCGTCGAGATCATCGGCCCGGGCGCCGAGCAGATCGGCCCGATGGTCACCTCCGACGTCCCCGATGCCATGGCCGCCCTGATCAAACTGGCCGAGGCGTCCTGAGATGGCGCTCGGGCCCGACGACAGCCCGGGATTCCTGCTCTGGCGGACCACGCTGCGCTGGCAGCGGACCATCGCCGCCGCGCTGGCGCCCTTCGATCTGACGCACGTCCAGTTCGTCCTGCTGGCCAGCACCGAGTGGCTGAACCGGCACGGCGAGCTGCCCAACCAGCTCGCCGTCGCCACCTTCGCCGACACCGACGTCAAGATGACCTCCCAGGTCGTGCGCAAGCTGGAGGAGAAGGGCCTGCTCGTGCGCGAGCCAGACCCCGCTGACAGCCGCGCCCGTCTGCTGCGCGTCACCAGCCAGGGCGGCGACCTGATCCGCCGGGCCGTCGAGGAGGTGGAGCGGGCCGACGCCGAGTTCTTCCAGACCGTGCCCGAAGCGGCCGGCCTCGTCACAATCCTGCGACAACTTGCCGAAAGACAGCCGTGATCCTCACCGCACGCGGCCCCTTCAATTTCGCCGCCTCGCTCGCCTTCCTGCGCCGCTTCCCGCCCACCGCAGGCGAGCAGCGGCTCACCGCCGACACCCTGACCAAGGCCTTCCGAGTGGCGGGCCAAACAGTCCTGGCCCGCGTCACCGCCACCGAGGCCGGGCTGGAGCTCACCCCCGACCTCGACGCGCTGTCCGACCGGGTCCGCTTCTACCTCAGCCTCGACGACGACCTGTCCCCCTTCTACGCTCGCGCCGACGAACGCTTCGCCCAGGTCGTTTCACGACTGCGCGGCTACCACCAGGTCAAGTTCCCCTCTCCCGTGCAGAACCTGGTCTGGGCCATCCTGTGTCAGCGCACACCCATGTCGGTCGCCTCGCGTGCCAAGGCCGCCCTGGTCGAGCACGTCGGCAACGAGCACGGTGCCTTCCCCGACCTCGACCAGCTCCTGGCCATCCCCGAGGAGCGGCTGACCACCCTGGTGAAAGACCCGCGCAAAGGCGCACGACTGCACGCCGCCCTGCGAACCTGGGGCGAAGTGTCCGAGCCGTTCCTGCGCGACGGGCCGTACGAGGAGGTCAAAAGCTTCCTCCTCGGCCTGCCGGGCATCGGGCCCTGGTCGGCGAACTTCATCCTCATCCGCGGCCTCGGCCGAATGGACGAGGCGCCGATCGACAACGAACTGAAGTTGTCCACCCAGCGGGTCTACGGCCAGGCGTACAGCGAGCACGAGTTGCGCGCGATGGCCGAACGCTACGGACCCTGGCAGGGCTACTGGGCCCACTACCTCCGAGTGGCCGCCAAGCGCCCCCGGCCCCGTGCTTGGCGCACGGAACGACCACTCAGCCCTGCGCACATCCAAGACCGAGGGAAGGAGGCGATCTTGTAGTGCGCTCAGAGCTTGATCGTACCCACTATGTTCCCGAGACGCCCATCGCTATAGGAAAAGAGGAGGTCAGAGGCCTATCGCGACGGGACTGTAAAACCGTCGGCTCAGCCTACGCAAGTTCGAACCTTGCGCCTGCCATACCAGCGGGAAGAGGCCCGTCACCAGCGGAAACGCGGTGACGGGCCTCTCGCGCTGTGTCCGGTTATCTACGGTGATCATCGGTGTCCTACGGCTTCTCACGGCCAATACGCGGCCGAGTTTCGGAGGGGCAATCGTCGCACGCTCAACGCGATCGTCCGGTTCGTACGGGACGGTTTGGGCGTGAGGCGGGGCTGGAGCTCAGGGCCACAAGCCGAACAGCGAAAGCGGCGAGGCTGGCCTGATCGTCCGCCTTGCAGCGGACAGGCTGCTTAGGTTCAGACCGTCCCCGTGAGGTCAACGGGTAGGTACGTAAGTGGGCTGATACTCGCTTGTGGCGGGTTACCTTGTCGCCAGCCCAGCTATCTAAGGCATAGCCACAGCGTAGAAGGCAGGGGTACCCGATCGCCCCAATCGATGACGGCGACGGCCAATAGCCAGCGATCGCCTCGCATCAGTCAAATTGGATCATGAGACAACAAGATCGTGTATGGCTCTTGCCCCACTACGTGCTGTGAGCACGACGGTGGTCCAAGTTGAGCCGCTTCAGCTACCAACGAGTCACGCAACCTCAGCGGATCCTGGCGGAGCATGATCGTCGGTAACCTAGTGCGCGAAGCGGTCGATGCGCTTGACGTCAAGGACCGCTTCCGTGGGCAGGCTGGCCGACAGGCGCAGTAGCCCTGCCGAGCCCAGCGCGAGCAGGGTGGCGAGCAGGCCCCACAGCAGCGGTGGTGCCACGCCGAGCAGGAGCGAGAACCCGGCGGGCGCCAGAACCTGGCCCACGGACCAGGTCATCTGGTGGACCGCCAGGTAGCGGCCGCGCGGGGCGGGGGGTGCGGCGCTCGCGGCCAGGGAGGAGGGGGTGGCGTGCATGAGTTCGGCGAGGGTGAAGACGGGGGTAGCGGCCACCACGGCGGCGATGCGTGGCGGGCCGGACGGGAGGAGGGCGGCGGGCGTACAGGGCGCAGGAGGCGATGAACACCACGCCGGACAGGGCCATGGCGTGCGTGCGGCGGGCGTGCCGCTGGAGGCGGCGCACCCCCATCTGCCCGGCCGCGACCAGCAGGGTGTTGATCGTGTAGAGGATGCCGAGCACGGCGGGTGGGGTGCCGAGCGCGGTGACCGCGTACAGCGGCAGGCCCACGGACAGGATGAGCTTGGTTAGCGTGAAGGCCTGCTCGACGCCCACCAGGGCCATGAACGGCCAGTCGGTGCCGCCGAATCCCCGGGCCGCGACTATGCGCCCATCGTCCACGCTGGCCAACGTCTCGTCTGTGAGCAAGCGGCCCACGGCGTCGGTCCTCAGCCCGCTGCGCGCGGCCAGGTCCGGGACGCCGAACCCGGCGGTCCAGATGGTCACCGTGCTCGGCAGCTCGCGGCCGTCACGGAGCTGCACGGCGTCGCGCGTCACAGCTGTCACCGTCGCGTCGGGGCCGTCGAGCACGGTCACACCGAGTCGGGCCAGCTGCTTGGCGACCGAGCGCCGCCCCTGTGGGTGCAGGTACGGGCCCAGCACCCCGCCGCACACCAGCGTCACGGCCCGGCCGGCCTCCGCCAGCTCGGCGGCGGTCTCGATGCCGGCCGGACCCGCTCCGATCACGGTCACCGCTGCCCTTGCGGGAGCGGCGTCGAGGACCCCCCCGTAGACGTTGAGCCTCCTCAAGGCTGGCGATCTGGTACGCGAACTCGGCCGCTCCCGGCACACCCGGGTCGGCGCTGCCACTTCCCACAGCGTAGATCAGGTAGTCGTAGCCGATGGTGTCACCGGTCGCCAGCATCACGCGGCGCTCGGCCGCGTCGATCCGCGTCACGGTGTCGACCACCAGCCAGATACCCTCGGCCAGGACGTCGCGGTAATCGACGACCGCGTCGTGGGACCCGCCTACCAGTTGGTGCAGGCGGATCCGGTCGACGAAGGTCGGGCGCGGGTTGATCAGCGTCGCTGTCACGTCGTCGCGCTGCATCAGGCGATTGGCTGCCAGGACGCCGGCGTATCCGCCGCCGACCACCACCACATCGGTGTTCCCAGTCATGGTGTCTCCTTGCTTCTTGGGCGTTCGGCATCAAGGCACCGCGTGGCCGACCGTTATAACAGCGTGTGAGACAGATCACTCGACCGGTGTGGACTCGGCTAAGAAATAACCCCAGGGCTCACTGAGCCCCTCCAGCTGATTTCACGCACGGAGATGCCAGCCTTACACCCCTTCAGTGCCGCAGGCCGAGCCCGGACGCACCTGCAGGACGTGAAGCGGTGGTGTGGATGCCTTCTGGGCGGCGGGGGATGGGCATCTCCGCCCATCGTGCGCGCTGCCCGCCGACTGCTCAGCCAGCCCGGCTACCAGGTCACCCAGACGGTGGCAGACGACCCCCTTGGTTGGCGGCCTGCGGCCTGATGGGGCCGCGAGACCACGGCGAGTCCCAGCCGGTGTCACATTTCGGCAAGACGGTCTCGTCCAATGTGTATGAAGCTCCGCACTAAACGACTACTTGCCGCCGTGCTGGCAGTGGCAGCGGCAGGCATCGGCGTGTGGGCGCAGTTCGCTCCCCACTCGTTCTACACCTCGTTCCCGCTACCCGGGCGGCACTGGGTATCGGCGCTGGGCCCCTACAACGAGCACATGACACGCGACACCGGCGGCCTGTTCCTCTCGATGCTGCTCGTCAGCACCTGGGCGACGGTACGCCCGCGAGCGGAGACGATGCGCTTGGCCGGGGCCGCATGGCTGGCGTTCAGCATCCCGCACTTCGTCTTCCACATGTTGCACCTGGACATTTACGAAACCGTCGACAAGATCGCGAACATCATCGCGCTCGGCGGAATGGTCGTTCTGGCCGCACTGCTGCTCCTGCCCACCCGGCCGACGACGTCCGTCAGCGTGAATGGAGAGGGGAAGACGTGAAGATCGCAGTGGCCGGGGGCACTGGCTGGGTCGGCAGGCTGGTTGTGGACGCGGTGCACGCCGCCGGCGACACCCCGGTGGTGCTCGCACGCTCGACCGGCGTCGACCTGACCACGGGGGCGGGCCTTGGAGAAGCGCTCCATGGCGTGACGGCCGTGATCGACGTGAGCAATGTGGGCACCCTCGCCAAGAGGCAAGCCATCGCGTTCTTCGAATCCGCTACGACGAACCTGCTCACAGCGGGCGAGCGGGCGGCAGCTGTCCATCATGTCGCCCTCTCGATCGTGGGCAGCGACCGTGTGGACCTGGGTTTACTATCTCGGCAAGCGGCGTCAGGAGGAGCTGGTGCTTTCTGGAAGGGTCCCGGGGAGCGTGCTGCGGACGACGCAGTTTTACGAGTTCGCCGCGCAGATGCTGGCACGCGGGGGACCGTTCGTGTTCGTGCCCCAGCAGCTCAGCCAGCCCATCGCGGCCCGAGAGGTCGCCGAAGCCCTGGTCGAGCTCGCGCGGAGGAGCACACCCATCGGTCTGGCTCCAGAGCTCGCCGGTCCCGGACGCCACACGATGCCGGACCTGGTGCGCCGGTTGCTCCGAGCGCGCGGCGAACACCGGCTCGTCATCCCGGTGCGCCTGCCCGGCCCGGTCGGCAAGGCCATGGCCGGCGGCGGGTTGCTGCCCACTGAGCCCGGGCCACGCGGCAAGATCACCTTCGCTGAATGGGTCGCCACCGATGGCAAGACGCCGGCGCCCGCCCACGGTCGAGACCGCAGCGCCGAACCTCACAGCACGCCAAGACGGGACCGGCCGTGAACGCCCGAGAGAGTGAACTCGCCGCTGCCTACGAGCAGGTCCGGCCACGCCTCGTCCGTGTGGCTTATGCCGTGCTCGGCAGCCATGCCGAGGCCGAGGACGTCGTCTCCGAATGCTGGCTGCGTCTGATCGTCGCGGACGGCCGAGAGCCGGTTGTTGACGTGGAGGCGTTCGCCACGACCACCGTTGCCCGTGCCGCCCTCGACACGCTGCGCTCTGCTCGTCGACGCCGTGAGCTCTACCTCGGACCATGGCTGCCCGAGCCCATCATCGAACTCGGCCCGACAGAACAGGACCCGGCCGACCGGGTAACCCTCGACGACACGATCAGCTACGCGCTCCTGGTCGTCCTGGAGACGCTGACCCCGGCCGAGCGCACCGCCTGGGTCCTGCACGACCTATTCGGCATGAGGTTCACCGACGTCGCGCAGACGGTCGGCCGCACACCTGCCGCCGTCCGCCAACTCGCGGCCCGCGCCCGCGCGCACATCAACGCCCGGGCACCACGCGTCACAGTCGGCACCATCGAGCACAACGTGGCCGTGGCAAGGTTCCTGCAGGCGGCAGTCGGCGGCGACCTGGCGCCCCTGCTTGAGGCGCTTGACCCCGACGTCATCTTGACCAGCGACGGTGGCGGCCAGGTCACCGCTGCCCGCCGTCCCGTGCACGGCGCCGATAACGTGGCGCGCTTCCTCAGCGGAGCGATCAGAATGCTCAAGCCGTCCGAGCACGCGAAGATCCTCAACGTCAACGGCACCCCCGGCCTCGGCTTCTTCGACGGCGACTCGCTGACCAGCGTCGTCTCGTTGACTTTCCTCGAGAACCGCATCAGCCGCATCGACATCATCCGCGCCCCCTCCAAGCTGCCTCGACCCTCTCGACATGACGAATCGCATGACCTGCGCCTCACGGCAAATCCGCGCTCCGGCACCTCCCGCGAGCCGGCCGCCAAGCAACGCCCGGCTCGCCCATCGGACCCGGGCCGCGATCAGCGGGGTGGCTAGGACGATCGGACCAATCATGGCCACGAGCCCGAGCGCCGAGCCATTGCTCAACTTGGGATTGCCTGCATCGTCTTCGCGGGGATCGGCGCCTCGGCCTGGAGCTCAAGCCACCGCTTGTAGGCGTCGCCGTGCTTTTTGCGCGCCTTGAGCGGGTCGAGCCCGGTTTCGGTGCAGAACGCGAACCACCGCGCGATCTCGCGCCGGTAGGCGTCGCGTGTGTCCGGCGATTCGTACGACAGCAGCCACGCCATCGTCGTGTCCTGTGCGAAGCCGAGCAGGGTCGGAGGGAAGCCGATCCCGCCCGCCTCGCTGACAAGCTCAGCGCTCAACGCCTGCGACTCCGGGTCGGCATACCTGGTGTCGAGCGGGCTGCCGGCTGACAGCCACCGCGTCTCACCAGGCGCGATGTCGTACGCCTTCCGCATCAGGCCGAGCAACATGCGCACGTCCTGCGGGTCCAGGTCGGCCAGCGCGCTGACCGCACGCCGGTCCTGGACTCCCGGGCGCACGCCCAGCTCGTCGAACGTGGCGATGATCTGCTGGAGGTTCCGGTCACGCGCCCCACGCCGACGACAACCGGGCCCTGTTCCTCAATGTCAAGGGCAGACGGCTGACCGCCCGCGCGGCCAGCAGCAGCAGCATCATCGCCGCCACCACCCTGGTCTGCGGCAAGACGGACCTCGTCCTGGTCGCGTGGCGCGAGGGATCACGGGCATGATCGAGGCGTCGATGATCCAGAGGTTGTTGCTGCCGTGCACTCGCCCCGTGCTGTCGACCAGGCCCCCGTGGCCGGATCGGGGCCGCTCGTGACCTCGTTCACCACCCGCCGCCGGGGCCGATTGTTGGGCACCCTCCTCGACGGCGCCACCGAGGATGTGGCCCGACAGGTATTTAGCGACCGTCCGCCGGTTCGGCCCGGTCTCGGCTGCGATCTCCCGCAAGCTCATCGCGTCGGACTCGTGGCGACTGCGAAGTGTCAGCGCATCAAGAACGGTGCATTCTCATCCATACGCGCTGGCGCACGTTCGCTCGTGCGCCGACACGCGGCCGAGATCCGGGCGATGGCACGCCGCGTGGAGATCCGGCGCGACGCGCTCGGCGACGACGTCGACATCGCGCTGGACCTCCACGACCACTTCAGCATCGCGGCAGCCCGCCGGATCCTGCCGCTGCTCCCGTTGTTCGTGGAGGAGCCGGTGCTGCCGGATTTCGCGCGGGGCATGCGCCGGATCACCGACGCCACCAGCATCCCGATTCGCCACCGGGGAACGGCTCTACTCCCGGTGGAACTTCCGCGACGTCCTGCCCACCGGCATCGCGGTCGCGCAACCCGCCCCGACTTGGCGCGGATCAGCGGGTCGAGAGCAGGTAGGGGCCTGGACCTCAAGGAGAGGCCCAGGCCTGGTGGTTCAGCAGTCTTCCTTCTTGTAGCAGCCGATTACGTCCCACATGCCGCTGTAGCAGCCGCTGCTGGTGGCCTTGCTCGTGCCGCCCTTTTTGGCCAGGCTGCCCGGCAGCCACTGGCAGTTCGAGGTGGAGCAGAAGTAGCCGTGGACCCGGAAGTAGTTCCCCTCCCCCTTGGTGCACTTGACGCTCACGGAGTGCTTGCTGCTCGCGGTCTTGGAGCAGCCGGTTATTGCGGCTGCGGGGGAGGCGGTGACGCCGACGAGGGTGGCGGCCCCGAGAACGATGCCGGCGACGCTGGAAATGATCTTTTTCGTCACGGGTGTTCATGATCGCGTGTCGGGACCGCTCTTGACAAGTGGGAGCGTGAGTTCTTGACAGGCGCCTTCGGCCGCGTCACGTGCGGAAGTAGGCGCGGGCCGGCGGGAGCAGGAGTAGGACGATGACGGTCAGCGAGGCCAGCATGGTGAAGACCAGTCGGCAGTTGGACACGGCGAGCAGCCAGGGCCGGGGGCAGGCCGCACCGTCTCGGCGGGCAGTCGCCCAAGCAGCGGCACTCACCCTGCGCAACATGCTCGACGACATCGCCGCCTGGGGCTGGGCCGAGGCACCCACGCGTCGTCTGGTCTTCGCCGCCGCCATCCCCAAACTCGGCCCAGCCGCCGACGCGCGTACGGCCACGGCCACCCCGAGCGATGATCAGATGGGTGACACCGGCGGCGACGAGTGCCGCGGCGGCCGTCTCACCACACGCCCACCAGGTAGCCGCCCGCCGGTCAGGTCGTCTTCCCGGCCATCCAGGAGATGGCAGGCGAACGGGTTGGCGGCCGGCGGTGGGTGCCCGCGGTGGCCGCGGCCAGCTGGGCGGCACTCCGCAGGAGGCTTCCTGCGTCCACGCGTGACGTACTCCGCACGGTGGGCCTCAGATTTCAGCGGGCGACGCCACGATGCTCAGCGCTGCTCGATTCGCGGGCCCGGCGATGAGCAGGGCTTCGCCCCGGTCAGCTGTGAGCAGGAACTGGCGTTCACCGTCGGTGAGGTCGAAGGCGTCACCGACGGCGCCGATGGCCTGCGGTGCTTGGCGGAGCAGGATCTGGCTGGCGGCATTGGCGACGATCGCCTGCCCCAGCTCCGAGCCGAGCAAGTCGGCGGCATCCTGAGTGACGACCGCCAGCCCAGCCCAGTGCTTCCGCGCGGCCTTGGCCATCCGGAACAGGAAACGGGCGCCCTCAGGCTCCTTCATCAGCAGCCAGGCTTCGAGTTTGGTGAAAAAGCGGCGCCGGAGCGGGCCAGGGCGATGGAGTTGTGGTTGTCCTGGTTGTAGCGGTCCCACAGGATGACGCCGGAACCGGTGGCGCTCAGCCCGTACAACACTCCGGTATCGCCGATCGGAGCCGCGAGGTCAGATGAGGTGAACGGGAAGGCAGCGGCCAGGGCGGTGGTGTCGAAGCTGCGCGTCGTGCGCAGCGAGTCGACGGCGTACCGTCCCGGATCCGATCAACGATCCGAAGCGAATAGATCACCTGAACATAGGCCGACGAGATCGGTTCGGCGGGGTTCCTCCAGTACTCACATGCCGCTTGAACTGCACGGACGGGGTTTCGGCAGGCGCAGTGCCGACCGCGCTCGTCGTACATCCAGCACTGCCCCCGCATGAAACGTTCACGGGGCCGCGCCGCGGAATGCCGAGTCGCGACCCGGTGGCCCGGCGCTGCCTGACACATTGCTTGACACGATCGCCATCCATCCTTAATGTCGCGGTGGCAAGGCGGTGTGAAACGTTTTATCGAAGCTGTGCGCGCTTGGCGGCAAGGCGCGGTCGCCATCTCCCATCCTCCAATCCACGGGAGACGTTCATGCGGTTCTGGAAAGCGCTTACCGTGGCGCACGCCGACGTGATCAGTGACTCCATCGGCGAGGGACGCCTCAGTCCCGGGCGCCGGCCATGACTGCGCCGGACTGTACAAGCCATCCCGACAGGCCCCGTGTTGAAACGATTCAGCACAGTCTTCCGCACCCCGTTTCGCGAATCATCCACGGAGAACCCCCATGACCACAGCCACCCCCACGGCGTTACGCTCGTCCAAGGGACGGCCTCGCCTGCTCACCCGAGTCACCACTGCGCTCGCCGCCCTGACGGCCGGCGCCGGGGCCGGTGTCGTGCTCGGCTCGTCCCCGGCGTTCGCCGCCTGCGGAGACGGCACCTTCCAGTCGCAGGTGACGGTCAGCGGTAGCACCTGGACCGCCCGCAACAGCGCCGGCAGCAGCGTCTACACCGGCACCGACTTCCGGGCGGCGGTCCAGGCCGGCATCGGCAGTCTCGCGGCCGGGCGCACCTCGATCCAGCGCGTCGTCGTGCGCGGCAACGGCACGATGAGCGCGGGCACCCGGATCTCGCTGCCGAGCTACACCTCCCTGTCGGTCTGCGGCACCATCAACGTCACCGGCTCCGGCTCCGGCGACTACGCGCCGGTCTACTCCCGCGGCACCACGAACATCGAGGTTCCCTACCTCAACGTCACCGGTACCCCGGTGTATGGCATTTTCCTGCGCAACGTCACGAACGTCTGGCTCGGCCAGATCGACATGCGGCTCGGCTCGGGCCTGGGCGTGCGCATCGACAACCGCGGCGACACCAGCCAGTGGACCCGCAACGTCCGGGTCGACAACGTGTACGTGCAGGGAGCCAGCTCGCATGCGATGGAGACCTACGGCGTCGACGGCATCACCGTCGGCACCGTGACGGCCCGCAGCGTCGGCGAGTCCGGGCTGCTGCTCAACCAGACCATCAACGCGACGGTCGGCACCGTGGACGCCGACAACGCCGGTGCCGGCACCGGGTACGCGGCCTTCCGCATGGCCAACCGCAACGGCCGGGTCGGCAGCTCCTACCCGAACAACATCCGTGTGGGCACGGTCAAGGCACGCGGCGGCGGCCGGGGCATCTTCTGCGTCTCGGAGAGCGGCGGCGCCACCATCGACCGGGTCGACATCGCCAACACCGGCAACAACTCGGTCCTGGTGGAGAACTGCTACAACGTCGTCATCGCCGGGGTGTCGGGCACGATCAGCGGCGGCGGCGAGGTCCGCATCGCGGCCCGCACGGAGTTCGCTCCGTCGTCGGGCATCCGGTTCCAGAACCTGACGGTCTCCAACACCAACATCAGGTGGAGCCCCTGCACCGGCAGCAACAACACGATCAGCAACGTGACTCGGGTCAACTCGACGCTGACCTGGTGCTGAACCGGCCGCGCCGGCAGTCCGCCGCGGCTGCCGGCGCGGTTCCACTCCCGTTGACAGGAGAAACCATGCGTAAGGTCTGCCTCCTCATCGTCTTCGCCCTGACGTTATCCCTGTCGCTGGTCGCCCCGAACGCCGCTTCCGCCGCGGCGCTCGGCTCGGCCGCGTGCAGCGCCCGGACCGGCACGGCTGCCACGGCGGCAACCGCCGCCATGGCGACGACCACCGTCTGGCTGGCAGGCGACTCGACCATGGCCAACCCCAGCGGCACCTGCCCCGTGGGCTGGGGCACCGAGTTCGACTCGCTGTTCCACAGCAACATCGTGGTCAACAACCTTGCCGTCGGCGGGCGCAGCATCCAGACCTGGCTGTACGAGGGCAACGTGACCTCCACCATCGGCTCGAACGGCGAGTGCGTGCTCAGCTCCACCACCTACTCGTCCCGGTGGCAGCAGGTGCTCACCAACATGAAGGCCGGCGACTACCTGTTCATCCAGTTCGGCATCAACGACGGCTCGACCACCTGTCCCCGGCACGTCGGCACCACGCGCTACCAGCAGCTCATGACGATGATGGCGCAGACGGCGCTGGCCCGTGGCGCCCACCCGGTCTTGCTCACCGCCGTCGCGGCCATCACCTGCTCGGGCAGCACCGCGGTCAAGAACCGCGGCTACGTCTCCCAGACCAACGCCGCCGGCGCCGCCACCGGCTCCCCGGTCATCGACCTGCAGACCCTCAGCGTCGACTACTACAACTCTCTGGGCCTGTGCCCCAACAACGGTGACTACACCTCCGGGCTGCTCGGACAATTCTTCTGCAACGACCACACGCACTTCGAGGCGTACGGCGCCCGGCGGATCGCCCGGCTGGTCACCGGCGCCCTGCGAACGCAGAACATCCCGCTCGCCGGATCCCTGCTATGAAGGACGAAGCATCCATGAGATGCCTCTTGATCAAACTGGTCCTGTCGTCATCATCTTGCGCATGGCCGCGTACAGGCGGTGACAGCACCCCGGGCGATGGAAGATCGTCGGTGTTGCTGGGGTCGTGTGCGGACACTGCGGGTGGTGGTGTCACAGACGCCGGCGGCGCCGCTGAGGAGGGAGACGCCGAGGTGGTCAGGAGCCGCGGGGGTCGGGGAAACCGATCCAGCGCAGCAGGATCATCCGGGCGTCGGCGGGTGCGTTGTCGCGGTCGGAGCCGAAGCGGTGCACCAGTTTGAGGTACTCCTCGTGAAATTCCTTGAGCTGTGCTTTGGTCATGAAGGTGCTGGCGCGGGAGCCCTGCTGCCAGTCGCCGGCCTCGTCCCGGTTGTGGGCGAAGGCTGACAGCAGCCGTAGGTCCTCGGCGAGTTTGGAGTCGCCCAATCGCTCGGCGAGGTCTTGTTCGGCATCGGTCAGTTCTTCGCGGGCGGGCATCCGCCGGTCGGCTTTGACGACGTCCCACCAGCGTTCCCGCCCTTTGGCGCGCTCGCGCAGCTCGGTCACGAAACCGGTGTCGGACAGCATCCGCAGGTGGTAGCTCGTGGTCCCGGTGTTCTGGCCCATGGCTTTGGCCAGCGTGGTGGAGGTGGCCGGGCCGTGATTGGCGAGATGCCTGAGGATCTCTCGCCGCAGTGGACTGGCGAGCGCCTTCATCGCCGCCGGGGTGTGCATGACCGGTTCGGTTGACATCTGACCAGCTTAGCCGCACCGGGACCATTGTGCAGAAAACTTTATGCAGAGAAGAACTTGCAGAAAAAATTCTGCAAGGCTAGGGTCGGGCCCCATGCATTGGAAGCGAATCGTCGGGCTGTCCTTTGTCGCCGCACCGCTGCTGGTCCTGGCCGGCTGGGCTTTGATGCGCCTGGGTGGTACCGGTGGCCAGGAACCCGGCTGGACCCTGGCCCACATCGCCTGGGCCGTCAGCAACATCATGTACGCGATCATCTGCGTCGAGCTGTATCGACGAGCCAAGGACACCACCTCGGGAGGGCGGATGCCGGCCACCGCCTCGCTGATCATCGGTGTCGTCGGCGCGGGCTGCCTGCTCATCCAGATGGTGATCGATCTGGTGGTGGGCTTCTCCACCGGCAACCGCACCGACATGCGGGCGCTGAGCAGCCAGATCCACGACCTGCCCGGAGTGCAGGCGGCCATCTACGACGTCGGGCCGGCGCTGCTGTTCCTGGCACTGACCGTGCAGGCGATACATCTCGCGGCGCAGGGCAAGGGCACCGCACTCTTCGCGATCCTGGTGACCGTGGCGGTACTGGTCAACGGCGCCGAACTGCTGGTGGAGATCCCGTTGCGGCTGGCGCAGGCCGGATCGGCACTGATCCTGTGGCTGGCCTTCCTGCCAGTAGGGCGTGAACTGTTGCGCCGCAGCCCATCCGACCGGACCCGGGCGGGGACGATGACCTGGCGAACCCTCGCCGGGTGGTCACTCATCCTGGCGCCGGTGGGGCAACTCGGCGGCTGGACCTTCATGAGATTCGGCGGCAACGAAGGAGTCGAGCCATGGACGACGATCGCGCATACGGTGTGGCTCATCGGCTTCGTGATGCTGGCGATCGCCTGCGTCGAACTGTTTCGCCAGGTACGAAGCCGCGGTGCCGGGCAGATCCTCGCCAGAGCGAGTCTGGCGGTGGCGCTGATCAGCGTCACCGCCTCCATCGCCGAGATGCTCGTCGACCTGTATGTCGGGTTCGCGACCGACAACCGCGCACAGTTGGAGGCCCTGGACCAGCAGATCCGGAGCATCCCGGCAGCCGAGCCGATCCTGTATGGATTCGGCACCCAGCTTGTCTACCTCGGGTTCCTGGTCCTGATCATTCAGTTGGCCATCCTGAGGCGAATCAGCACGACGACCCTGGCACTCGTGCTGGCCACCCTGGTCCTGTTCATCAGCTACGAAGTGTTGGACGGACCCGGCCGCCAGGCCATCATGCCGTTCGCGGTCCTGTGCATGTGGCTGGCCCTGGCGCCCTTGGGACGGCGACTACTGAAGCCTGCGCCGGCCGCCGACGCGATCACGCCGTAGCGGTTCGTGGGGAAGTGGTGGAAGAACGTCTTCCTGGCCACGTCGGCCACCTGGGTGATCTGCGCGATGGTGGTCGGCTCGTTTCCCTGTTCGGCGAACAGCCTGAGCGCCGTGTCGACCAGCCGTTGCCTCGTCTGGAGCTTCTTTCACCTCGCAGGTGCTTATCTGCACCTGGCCGATCTTGGCAACATGGATGATCATTGCTCTGGGCTCTTGTCTCGTGCGGGGTGGCAGGGATGGGATGCCGCAGCTGATGATCGGCCGTCTTGCCTGGCGCTCAGCCTCATCGCGTTTCGCGTTTAGGACGGTGAGGATCAGGTCGATCGGTGGTCTCGCTACGCTGTCGCCATGACGATCTTTGAGTGGGAAAAGCCGCAGATACGTGTTTTGTCCGACACGTCGCGCCGGGATCTTCGCGAGCCGGATCGTCCGCGTCCCGTTCGGCTCTACCTGTGGGAACCGCGGCGCCCGGTAGCCGTACCCGCTCCGCTGGTTGTCGTCTCGCACGGCACAGGAGGCTCCGGGGGCGACATGGAGTGGCTGGTCGTACCGCTGACCGAGGCGGGGTTCCAAGTGGCTGCTGTCGACCACCACGGCAACAACCTCGTCGACGGCTACGATCCGGAGGGCTTCTGCTTCATCTGGGAGCGGCCCCGGGACATCTCGTTCGCTCTTGATGTTCTGGCCAGCGAGCAGACGCTGGGACCGGTCGGCGCCGCCGGCTTTTCCCTGGGCGGTTACACCGTGGCGGCGCTGGCCGGTGCGCGGCTGGACATGCAAATCTTGGAGGCCGTTGTGGCGGGGCATGTGCCGTTGCCGGTGGTTCCGGAGTTCCCTGGACTGTCTGAGGCGCTGCGGAAGATGGTGTCGGAGGCATCGGAGGACGAACTCAGGGCGGCGTTGAGCATTGCGGGGACGGATCTGTCCGATCCCCGCGTGCAGGCCGTCTTCCAAGTGGCTCCCAGCGACGGGATGTCCGTAACGGCAGAAAGCATGCAAAGTGTGCATGTGCCCGTGGAGATCCGGTGGGGCGGAGCCGACACGATCGTGCCGTTCGACGACCACATCAGGCCCTACCTGGAGCACATCCCCACGGCGCACGGTTGCTCGGTCGGACCTGATGTCCGCCACGAGGACTTCATTGGGCCGGACCCGGCGGATCCGACCGCCCGCACCCGGGTCGGCGAAGAGGCGGCCGCTTTCTTCCTGCGGCAACTCACCTGACGTCCTCCCACGCAAGCCCTCAAGTGTTGCCGAAACAGGTCGCCGACTTCGGGCCGTCTCAGGTGTGAGCGCACCGGAACTGGCCTGGCGTTTCACTGATCCTCCTTCGCCCGGCGGGCGGTGGGGATACCGAGGTCGACTGCCGGACGCTGGGCTCGGCGTTGGGTCTCGTCCGTTTCGCGCGAAGGAATGTAAGGGTGAGGTCGACGCCTTCGATCTCACCGATCCAGCCCTCCGCTTCGGCGCGCTCGCGGCGGGCGAGCAGATCGGGTGAAGCCTGAGCCGCCGTCAACGTCCCCGGCACGCAGGCGGCGAATATCCGTTTCGTCCGCCTATTTTGACACGCCCCAGGTGATGTATGTGGCATATCGCCCAACGCGATCTCGCGGAAACAGCATACGGCAGGTCAAAGCCTTGTATCCGGTGAGTCCGCCACCGTGACCAGGGGTAGACATTCGGACGGACAGCCTTCCAGAAGGTAATTGGAGCGTTGACAGGATGCCATCCGAGCGCGCGAACGCCGTACCAAATCTACCCACCCCAAATTTCGCTTTCGATCCAGATGTGCCGTGTGCGTGCATCGCGGGAGTCAGGCCTTACCGCGAAGGTTCCTATCGCCTCGACACCGAGCTGTCGTCCGGCAAGTTCATCGTGCACAATTACGGTCACGGTGGCGCCGGCATCACGATGAGCTGGGGCTGCGCAGCCAAGGTGAAGGAGATCGTCCAGCACCGCATCGCGACGTCGCATGACACGGAGGTCGCGGTGCTCGGGGCCGGCGTCATGGGGCTGACCGCCGCCACCCGGCTGCGCGAGCTCGGCCTCAAGGTCACGATCTATGCGCACCGCAGGCCGGTGCAGACCACGTCGTTCAAGGCCGGTGGCCAGTGGGCCGTGTCCGTCGTCGCGCACGAAGGCAAGGACAACGAGCTCAGGGACATCATCAGGACCTCCCACACGACCTTCAAGAACAGCATCGGCAAGGGCTTCGGCGTCTCCGAGGTGCCCAACTTCAGCAGGAAAAGGACGCCGGGTCTCGAACTCGTGGAGCAACTCGTGCCCGGGCTGCTGCCGGCCCGCGTCTCGCTGGACCGGCTGCCGTTCGAAGGGCACACCCAGCCGGGCTTCAAATATACGACGCTGCTGGTCGAGACACCCATTTTCCTGCCTCGGCTGGAACGCGATCTGAAAGCAGCCGCCGTCACATTCGTGCAACGTAAATTCCTGGCCAAGGAAGAGGTGCTCACGTCGTTGCCGGAGAAGCTCATCGTCAATTGCACCGGGGTGGGCGCGAAGAGGCTGTGGAAAGACGAGAAAGTGGTCCCGATCCAGGGGCAGCTCGCGATGTTGCCGGCGCAGCCCGAGCTGAAATATCTCTACGGACAGGACGGCTACATGTTCCCGCGCGCCGATCACGTCGTCATCGGCGCCACGTTCGAGGAGTGCTCGGACAGCGAGGTGGCCGAGCCGGACCTGTGCAAGACCCTGGTCCGGCACATGGCCTCGCTGTTCGGCCAGGCGGCGCCCGTGGCGATGCCCGACTTCCACATTCACCACCCGAGTAACGCGCGGCTGGTCAACCCGCCGCTGCCCGTCACCGTCTGAGCCTCACCGCAGGGATGACCATGGTCTTCACCGTCGCCGACTACATTCTGAAACGGCTGAGCCAGCAGCGGGTCGACACGCTGTTCGGCGTGCCGGCTGCCTTCTGCGCGCCGTTGTTCGACGCGGTGGGCGCGCACAACATCAAACCGGTCGTCACCGCAAGCGACCTCGAAGCCGGTTACGCGGCGGACGGCTACGCGCGGACGAAGGGTCTGGGCGCGGTCGCGGTGGCCAACGGCGTAGGCACGCTGAGCATGCTGAACGCCATCGCCGGAGCCTTCGTCGAACGCAGCCCGGTCGTCGTCATCAACGGCGGCCCGAACGCCCGCAACCTCAACAATCTGAAGGACTTCGACGTCCTGTTCTCACACTCCACCGGCCAGCCCGACGCCGACCTGGCCGCGTACAAGCTCGTCACCGCGACCGCGGCGCGCGCCGGCCAGGCTTCAGAAGTGCCCACTCTGGTGGACAACGCGATCGCGACCGCGGTCAAGAAGAAACGGCCGGTCTACATCGAGATCAACCGGGATATCTGGAAACTTGCCTGTCCCATGCCGAGTGGGCCGCTGTCAGTGAGCAATCCCGCGGCAGGCACCGAGACGCAACTCGCGACGACGATCGTCGGGCTGATCCGCAACGCGACGTCGCCGCTCATTCTCGTCGGCACCGAGATCCAGCGCTACGGACTCGCGGACAAGGCCGCCGAGCTGATCGCGAAGCTCGGGATACGCTGGTCGAGCCAACTGCTCGCGAAGTCGGCGCTGGCCGAGCAGGGCAACGGCTGGGTCGGGGTGTACGCCCCGCCCAACTCGACCCCCGCCGCCGCGAACGCCGTCGAGCGCGCCGACCTGCTCGTGATGCTCGGCTGCGTCTTCCCGAGCGGCTTCGCGCCACTGGTGACGAGCGCCGGCAACCGCATCGTCTCAGCCTATGACGGCAAGGTGAGAATCAAGGGCGGCCCCAAACAGAACGCGGAAATCGGTGCCCTTGTCACGGCACTCGTCACCGAAGCCGCAAAGGCGCCGCCGGCACTCGTACCCGCCGCGGTGGATCCGCCCCCGCCCGCGCCGGCTGCGGGCCCGTTGACCTATCGCCAGTTGTTCGAGCGGATCGGCGCCGCGCTGGACAGTTCCTGGCTCGTGGTCCCCGACACGTTCATCGGCATTTCCTCGGCCGCGAACCTGCCGGTGAAAGGGCGCGACTCGTTCATGTGCGGCGCCGTGTGGGCCTCGATCGGGCATTCGGTGGCCGCCGCGGTGGGGGCGTCGTTCGGGTCGAGCAGGCGACCGCTGGTCATCTGCGGCGACGGCGGCTTCCACATGACCGCGCAGGCGCTCTCCACGATCGTGCGATACGGGCGCAACCCGGTCTTCGTCGTCATCGACAACGGCATCTACGCGTTCGAGCAGTTCCTCATCGACGACACGTATTTCAGCAATCCCAACGCGCAGCCGAAACCGTACGTGGTGCTCAACAGGTGGGACTTCGTCAAGTTCGCGAACGGGCTCGGCCTGCAGTCCGCTCAGGCGGTCAACACCGCGGCGGCTTTCGACACGGCCCTCGGTACGGCGAAGGCGTCCAACGCCCCGGCCCTGATCGTCGCGAGGGTCAACCCGCGCGACCTGCCGGCCGAGCTTTCCTAGAGCGCGCCGAGCTCCCCCCAACGGCGTGCGCCAGTGGTCCTCGTCGAGGGGACCTGCTCTGGAACATGGCCCGGCCGCCGATCAGCGTGCCCGCCCCGGCGGGAAGAGCCGTCCGCAGGCCCCGCCCGACGAGTGGGCTCGCCAGGGCCTGTGGTCGGCGATGGTGGATGCCATGGGGTGTTCAGCGGTTGCCGCGTTCGCGTCATCCCGCAGGCCCGGCTGGTGAAGTTGTTCGCCGCCGACCGCCGCTCGCTGCGGAACGGGTTCTACGGCGGCTCCTCCAGGAGACGGCCGCCAGAGTGGAGGAAATCCTCTCGCTCGACGTCGGTGACCTCGACCTCGAGTTCCGCAGGCCGACTCCTCTGACGGGCGCGTGGGGGCGGGGTGTCTGCGAGGTCTGAAGGCGCCGAGGGTCTGCTTTCTACCGGATCTTCTGCACGTGGGTGGTGTCGGTGTCGAGAAGGGTGCCGTCGGCGCTGGTCGGCGCGATTTCCGGCACAGGGGCGCCGTGCTGGTCGACAAGCGTGGAGTGGGTCTCGCCGGGGGCGAAGGCGTGGCGTTCTCCCCACTGTCGCAGGGTGAGGATGACCGGGAAGAGGTCGCGGCCGGCGTCGGTGAGCACGTATTCCTGGCGGCGGCCCGATGGTGCGGTGCGCTGGGCGAGGAGTCCGTGAGCGATGAGCTTGCGGAGGCGGTCGGTGAGGATGTTGCGGGCGATGCCGGTGCGTCGCTGGAACTCGGTGAACGATCGTGCCCCGTCCATCGCGTCGCGGATGACGAGAAGGCTCCACCTGTCGCCGACGAGGTCGAGCGTGCGGGCGACGGGGCACTCGGGGTCGGTCCAGCCGGAGTCCGGAGCGCGCGTGACGGTGCGCGACATGACACCTCCCCGATGGGTTGCAGATTGAAACCATCATGCCCTACGGTCAAATTAGTTGCAATCTGCTACTGATTGGATTGGAGTGCGATGGACGTGTGGCGGCGGTTGCTGCTCGCGGTGGTGTGTGGTGTCGCTGT
Source organism: Nonomuraea sp. B19D2 (assembly GCF_040137845.1). Classification (NCBI taxonomy): domain Bacteria; kingdom Bacillati; phylum Actinomycetota; class Actinomycetes; order Streptosporangiales; family Streptosporangiaceae; genus Nonomuraea; species Nonomuraea sp. B19D2. Next base: position 21,824 of record NZ_JBEFAK010000028.1, read on the forward strand.
GGCGAGCATCTATGCCGCGCAACCGGTTCTGGAGCCGATGGGCCGCGATCTCGGTGTGCCGGCAGAGCTCACTGGGTGGATCGTCGCGACCGGCCAGGTCGGCTATCTGGCAGGGCTGGTGCTGCTGGTGCCGCTTGGCGATGTGGTCGACAGGCGCCGACTCATCGCCGTGCACCTGGCACTCACCGCAGTGGGCATGATCCTGACGGCCTCGGCGTCAGCCGCATGGGTGGCGTTCGTGGGGCTCGCGGCGGCTGGGGTGTTCTCGGTCGTGGTGCAGACCACGGTGGCCTACGCCGCGTCGGTCTCGGCGCCTGCCGAACGCGGACGGAACATCGGTGTCGTGACCTCGGGCGTTGTGGTCGGCATCCTGGGCGCGCGGATCGTCACCGGCACGCTCGCCCAGGTGTGGGGCTGGCGGAGCGTCTACGCCGTGCTCGCGGTGCTGTCACTCGGGCTCGCGGCCCTCGTCCTCGTCATACTGCCGTCAGAGGAGCGCCCCAACCGGCCTGCGGGGTACCGGCGGGCCGTCGTCTCGCTCGGCGGACTGTTCCGGCAGCGCATCTTCCTGACGCGCGGGCTCATCGCGTTCTTCCTGTTCGCATCGTTCGGAACGCTTTGGAGCGGACTGTCGCTGCCGCTGGCGGACACGCCGTGGCAGCTGAGCGAGAGCCAGATCGGACTGTTCGGCATCGCCGGACTCGCCGGCGCACTCGGCGCGGCACGCGCGGGACGGTGGGCGGACGCAGGACGGGCGGCCCCGGTCACCGGTCTCGCGCTCACCCTGCTCATCCTCTCGTGGGCAGCGATCGCGCAGCTGCCGTGGTCACTGTGGCTCCTCATCGTCGGAATCGTGGTTCTCGACTTCGCGGTCCAGGCCGTGCATGTGAGCAACCAGCACCTGCTCACCGCCGCGCATCCGGATCGTACCAGCAGCGTCATCGGCAGCTACATGGTCTTCTACTCGCTCGGCTCCGCCCTCGGCGCAGCCGCAACCACCGCCATCTTCACCGCCCACGGCTGGGCGGGCTCCGGTCTTCTCGGGGCCGGATTCGCGGCCTGCGCGCTGGCCGTCTGGGCGACCGGCAGGCGACTACCCCTCGATAGCGCGAACCTCCGATCCGTGAAGGCAGGCACGCGATGACCTCACCTGACCCGTTTGCCGAACCCGAGTTGATCGCGTACGCGGACCGACGCGCCCAGCGTTGGCCGGCGGGCATCGGCTCGACGGGTCAAGCGAGGCGAGACCCTACACGACCACGCCCTCGTCACACGCGCTGCGGCCCTGCGCCGCGCCCGCAGATGGCCGGTGGGACGCGCCCTCAGCGGCATCCTCATCGGAGAAGCCGGCGTCCACGGCCGTCCACGTTCACGTCATTGCCACTGATCTTTCCGTCGTGGTGTCAAGACGGCCGGATCGGCTCCGACCTTCTCATGACGGCGCCGGATGGCGGCGACGGTGGAGCGAAAGGCAGGCTCGCGATGAGCAAGGTGGTGCTGGATGTGTCGGTGTCCCTGGACGGGTTCACGGCGGGGCCGAATGTCCGGAAGGAGGAGCCTATGGGGGACGGCGGCGAACGGCTGCACGAGTGGATGGCCGGGAACGGGCCGGACGGCGGGGTCGACATCGGCATCCGCCGACAGGTGGACGCGGCGGTAGGGGCCGCCGTCATCGGACGGCGTACCTTCGACCTCGGCGTGGTCCCCTGGGGCGGCACACCATGGCCCGGCGTCCCGAGCTTCGTGGTCACCCACCGGACCAGGCAGGACCTCCTCGGCGACAACGGCGGGACGTTCGCCTTCGATGGGCTGCAGGCCGCAGTCCGACGTGCCAAGGACGCCGCGGGGGACAAGGACGTCCTCGTGCTGGGTGCGGACGTCGCCCGGCAGTTGCTCAGAGCGGGCCTGCTCGACGAGGTATGGCTCCACCTCGTCCCCCTGCTGATGGGGGCAGGTACGCCGCTGTTCGCCGGGGAGCGGGCCGAGCTGGTCCCGGAGGGAAAACCCGTCGCGGGCACCGGGTCGGTGACCCACCTGCGCTACCGCGTCCTGAAGCCCTGACGCCCTTGACGCCCGCTGCCTCGCAGCGCGTGACCGCGCCACCGTGACCAGCTTGAGGGCGTCTTCCTTGTCCTTGTCAGGCTGCAAGCTGTAGCGGCGGTTCGTCTCCGGGCGGGCGTGGCCGAGGCTCTCGGCGACCAGGACCAGGCCGGTCTTGCCGCGGACCAGAGTGGTGGCGAGCGTGTGGCGCAGGACGTGCGCGGTCGTGGAGTCGTCCAGGCCAGATCTCTGGGCGATCTCGGGGATGATGCCGCCGGCGGCGCGGGCGGTCAGCCGCCCGCCCTTGGCGTTGAGGAATAAGGGCCCGGTTGTCGCCGGCATGGGTCCAGAGCTGCAGTCAGGTGCGGAGCACAGGTGACCAAACCGATCAGGAATCAAGAAGCGCCGGGTACGGGGCCGTTTCTAGCCTGATCCGCATGTGCAGCATCCCTGAACCACGAAGGAGACAAGGCATGAAATCGCATGTTAGCTCGATCCTCCTCGGCGTCCGGGACCTGGACCGGGCCAAGCAGTTCTACACGGAGGGGCTCGGCTGGAAGGTCAAGGACGACTACGGCGTCTCGGTGTTCTTCGAATCGGACGGAGGCTCGCTGGTCGGCTTCTACGGTCGCGACGGCCTGGCCGACCAGGTGGGCACGAGCCCGGAAGGCAGCGGCTTCAGCGGGCTGGTCCTCACCTATGTCGTCCGTAGTGAGGCGCGGGTCGACGAGATCATCGCGGAGGCCGGGAAGGCCGGCGGCACGATTCTCAAGCCCGCCGGCGCCCTGCCGTGGGGCGGGTACGGCGGCTCCTTCGCGGACCCGGACGGCTACATCTGGAGTCTCGGCTACAGCGCTCAGGGAACGGACCAGCCCTACGCGGAGTAGCCGCCGAGGAAAGCCTCCGGCGACTGTGGGCGACGCGGCGATTGTCGGGCACGCCGGCCGGACTCCTCTGGACGGATGGTCCCACAGCGTGACCGGCGTGACCGGTGCCGACGAGTAGGTTCGGCGTCGACGCGGGATCGTGTCGACGCCGAACCACCACGCGTTGTCGGACGAGGCCTTAGCCATCCAGGCCGGTCTTGAGACGTCGGCTCGCCCGGGAACCGCATCTCGGGCTCGTACGGAACAGAGCGTGACGTCGGGTAGGCCGCCGCTGACGTGGTGCCAGGGGGCGCGCCACCCTCGTCGATCCCGACCCCACCGGCGCCCTCATCGACGAAGTCGGCGAGCTCTCACGTCAGTAGGGGAAGTGGCTGCAGGACCGCGCCCACGTAGTGCAGCGCCACCGAGCACACCTCCGGGTCGCCGTCGCGGCGCTCGGAGCGAACGTCCAGAGGAGAAAGGTGTCCACGGCCCGCTGCTCTTGCATGACCTCTTGAGATGCATCAACAAGGTGTGGCAATCCGCGCGGCGACCCTCTCGCGGACGTCGGCCAACGATCCCGGAGCCCCGCCGCAGTTCATGGGTGCCGCATCGGTGATGAGCAGATCATGATCGACAAAACCACGCCCACGACTCCGGAGGCGGTGGAGTCGCAGCACATCTTGCGCACCATGCGTGATGCAGGGGCGGGCGCGGTGGTGTTCCCCGTCAAGTCTGCGTGTTGAACTTCGTGTCGCTGTCTCCCATGTCCCTGATGCTTGAGCTTGATCCTCCGCCAAAGCCGTCACATAGCCGGGACGGGCGAACACCTGGCGCAGCCCGGTCTCTGTCCGTCCCGGCCGGTTCCATTCAGCGGACCTTCTCCATGGTGAGCCCGCAGCAGCAGGTGGGGTTGCGGTCCCCGCCATGCCCTGGGCCCTACCCTTGTGCGGATTCACCGCTGCCGGCGTCGTCCAGGGGCGGATGAACGAGCGCCCACGCCCGGTCCTGCTGCGTCCGGCCGCCGCGCTTCAGGTTGTCCTGGCCGTACGTGCGCTTACGCGCCGTACGCGCCCGGGTCCGGCTCGCCCCATAGCCGACTCCCGCCGTGCAGTGGGCAATCGAGGCGAGGCTGATGGGGGCCCGCACGCAGGCTGATCCCCCAACCCGCGTGCATGGCCTGCTCGCGGCTCATGGCCGGGACCGGGCCAGCCGCCGCAGGACGACCACGACGACAACGAGGCAGGCGAGGGCCACCACCAGCAGGCCGGGCAGTTGCAGACCGGCGGCGAACTCCTGCAGCCCGGCCTCCCCGCTGTCCGGGAACGGCACGGTCAGGCTGCGGGTGCCGTCGAAGACGAGGAAGACGATGCCAAGGCCGATGAACTTCAGCCCCGACAGCAGGGCGGTTGTGTGCAGGTGCAACGGGCCGAGCCGGATGCCGCGCCCGCGCAGCCAGCGCGGCAAGAGTAGAGAGCAACTGTTCGCTGGGCCCACTACTTCCGCTCATTCGATCATCTCCGAGGAGAAGGCGGTTGGATCACCAGCTGAGCCACAGTCTCAAGCTCCGCCGGAACCCTTCGTAATCCCATCTCTCTCTTCTGCCAATTATTGCAGCTGCATTCGTTAGCTGAGCTGGGGACGGACAGGGAGCGCGCGCCGGACACGAGCCCTGACGTGATCCAGCCCTCACCACCTTCGAGCCGCCGGGCGGGCCACGTCATCGCCGTGACGATGCCGTGCACCGCAGCGGTCTGACCGACTTCCTGGCGGATAAGGACGCTGGCGCGCACGGAGCAGGTGACGCTCAGCGGCGGCAGTCCGCCGACGCCCTCCAGCAGGTCGGTGGCCGCGCTGTGCAGCCCACCGACATCGCCAGAGCAGTGACCGCGAGCCCGAACAGGCCGAAAACCGTGACGAATCCGGCGGTTATGGCCGCCGAAAGCATCAGCGCCTGTGCCGAGGAGGCTCAGTCCGGGCGACGTAGCAGGACCGCGGTGAACTGCTGGGTGGTGCCCCAGGGGGTCACGTGGTCTTCGCCGCTGGTGGCGATCAGCTCGTAGTTGGGGAACTCGGCGGCGAGTTCCTGATGGGTGTAGCGCACGATCGGCAATCCGCTGCAGGTGGTCGGCCCGTCCGGTCCGAAGGTGGCCACGATCGCCCGTCCTCCGGGGCTCAGGCATCGCTCGAGTGAGGCGAAATAGTCGGCACGTTCGTCAGGTTCAATGAGGAAGTGATAGACGGCACGGTCGTGCCAGAGCGTGTACCGGCGGCTCGGACGCAGGTCGAGGACGTCGGCCAGCTGGAAGACCACATGCTTCCCGGCGGGGCCGAGGCGTGAGCGGACGGTGTCGAGCGCGGTCGTGGACAGGTCGACGGCGGTCAGGTCACGGTAATGACGATCGACGAGGTGGTCGACGAGGGTGGACCAGCCGGCGCCGACGTCGATGATCGGGTCGTCGGTTTCGACCCGGGCCTGCTCCACCAGGCTGAGGGAGAGTTCGGGGACCGACTGCCACCAGGAGACCGCGTCCACGTCCTTGGCGTCATGCACACCCTCCCAGAAGTCCTTGCGTGATGTGGGGTCCATGGGGCGAGCTGGAGGCGACATGGCGCCACGGTAGTGCGCGGCATCACGGCCGGCGGCGGTCCGCGGGTTGAGGTCATGGAATCGTAAGATCCGTCGACGGCCCCGCTGGCTAGGGTCGGCGCATGCCTGACCAGATCCCCACATCGACGCGACCGACCCCGGCGGGTGAGGTCGCCGCCTTGGTGGACGGCGGTGACATGGACTGCGGCAGCGGGCTGTTGCTGCTCATCACCCGTGCGATGCGACGCCTGGAACCGGGCCAGGTGCTCGGGATCCGTAGCGCTGAACCGAGCGTGGTCGTCGATCTGCCGGCCTGGGCCGACCTGGTCGGGCACTCGGTCGACGCGCAGGTGGGCGAGACGCCGGATGGGCCGTGGTGGTTCGGGGTGCGCAAGGCCGCACGGGCGGATCAGCCGGTCGCGATGTTCAGCCGAGGAGGGCGTACGCCATTGGGGCAGCGGCTCTGGGCGTACACCAACTTCGACTGCAACCTCGCCTGCGGGTACTGCTGCGCGGAATCCTCCCCGCGTGCCGCGGCCCGGCGGCTGGAGCCCGACCTGGGCCGGGAGGTGTTCGGCGAGTTCCGTGCCGTGGGCGGCAGGGAGGTGTTCCTGACCGGTGGCGAGCCCTTTATGCACCCTCGGCTGACCGAGTTGGTGGACGCCGCCGAGGGGTTGGAGCGCACCGTGCTGACCAACGCCATGATCTTCGGGCGTGGGCGGCGGCGCGAGATGCTGGAGGCGCTGGACCGGTCCGTGACGCTGCAGGTCAGTCTCGATTCCGCGACGCCGGACCTGCACGACCGGCAGCGTGGTGCGGGATCCTGGGCGCGGGCGCTGGACGGTATCGGGCTGGCCGTGTCCCTCGGCTTCCGGGTCCGGGTGGCGGCGACGTTGTACGACGAGGACCCGGCGGGGGTGGAGGCCCTGCACCGCAGGCTGGACTCCGAAGGAATCGCCGGCGAGGACCGGCTGATCCGGCCGGTCGCCCGGGAGGGCTTCGCCCAGGCAGGGGTCCACGTGTCGATCGACACCCTGGAGCCCGAGCCCACCGTCACCGCGGACGGTGCCTGGTGGCACCCCGTGGCGGTGACCGATCCCCACATGCGTATCGCCGATGCGGCCCTGCCGGTCGCGGAGGTGTTCGGCGTGGTCCGGGACACGCTGGCGGTGCAGGACGCCGCGGCCCGGTCCGGACGGCAGGTCTTCCGCTGTGCCTGAGACGAACACCGCTCCCGAGGCGTGTGGCCATGTCTGGGCCCGCCGCATGCTCACCGGCGCTTTCGTACAGCTGGGTGATGGAACACCTGGTGCTCCCGGCCTGCACCGCCTTCGGATGGGCGCTCATCCATCGTCCGTGCCGTCCTCGCCGGGGCAACCAGGCCGCAATGAGTATGAGCGATCGGTAGCTGACTTCGGCTGGAGAAACCTGTGCCTTACCTGAAGCGCCGTGAGCTGTTGCTCGGATCTGCCGGACTGTTCCTGCTCGCCGCGTGCGGCACGCAGGAAGGCCGCGCCGCCGGTGCGTCCTTGATGATCTCCGCGATCCCCGACCAGGATCCCGAGAAGCTGAACCGGCTGTACCCCATGCTGGCCGACAGGTTCGCGGCCGTCACGAAGCTCAAGGTGGTCTACCGGCCGGTTACCGACTACACCGCCGTGGTCCGGGCGTTCGAGGTCGGTGACATCTACCTGGCCTGGATGGGCGGCCTGACCGGGGCCCAGGCCCGTAACCGGGTCTCCGGGGCGACGGCAGTGGCCCAGCGCAATATCGACCAGGACTTCCACAGCGTGTTCATCGCGAACAAGGCCTCCGGTCTGAGGCCGTTCGACACGGTCGAGGGGGTGCGCACGCTCGCCGGTCACACCTTCACCTTCGGCAGCGAGACGTCCACCTCCGGCCGGCTGATGCCGCAGTACTTCCTGCGCCAGGGCGGCCTCGACCAGGCCGCCTTCAAGGGCAAACCTGGGTTCTCCGGCTCTCACGATGCGACGATCGAGGCGGTCGCCTCCGGCAGCTTCGAGGCCGGTGTGGTCAACGAGCAGGTGTGGAAGGCCACGCAGGCGGCCGGCGAGGTGGACCTGAGCGACGTCGTGGTGCTGTGGAAGACCCCCGGATACGCCGACTACCACTGGCTGGCACGCCCCGATCTCGACGACCGGTTCGGCAAGGGCGCGACTCGGGCGGTGACCGACATGCTCCTGGGTCTGAACGTCTCCGATCCGGCCGACAAGGCGATCTTGGATCTCTTCGGCGCCACTTCGTTCATCGCGACGGACAACGCGAACTACGACCGGATCGAGGCTGTCGCCCGCGAACAAGGGCTATTGACGTGACCGCTTCCCCTCCCGTCATCCGTCTTCGGGGGGCAGGCCGGCGGTTCGGGTCGCACCACGCCGTGGCCGACGTCGACCTCACCGTTTACGCGGGCGAGCGGGTGGCGGTTCTCGGCACCAGCGGGGCCGGCAAGAGCACGCTGCTGTCGATGCTCAACGGATCGCTCTCCGCGACGTCCGGCGAAGTGGAGGTGTTGGGCGCAAACCTGGCGAATCTTTCGCCGTCCCGGCTTCGGGCGATCCAGCGGCGTATCGGCACGGTCTCCCAGCGCCTGGATCTCGTGAACCAGGTCCGGGTGTTGCACAACGTGAACGCCGGACGGCTCGGCCGGTGGGGCAGCATCCGCGCGCTGGCCGCGCTGGCCTGGCCAAGGGCTGATCCGACGGTCACCGAGGCCCTGCGACGGGTCGGACTCCCGTGGGCCGTCCACGAGCGCACGGAGCGCCTGTCCGGCGGGGAGCGGCAGCGCGTCGCCATCGCCCGGCTGCTCGTCCAGGAGCCCGATCTCGTGGTGGCCGACGAACCGGTCGCCAGCCTGGATCCGACCCGGGCGGCCGGCATCCTGGAGCTGCTCGGCGTGCCGGGCCGGCCGGTCACCGTCGTGGTGAGCCTGCACCAGCCCGAGCTGGCCCGGCGACACTGCACCCGGGCCATCGGGCTGCGCGGTGGACGCCTGGTCTTCGACCTGCCCGTCGAGCATCTCGACGACCGCGTCCTGGCCGACCTGTACACCCTGACATGACACTCCAGGTCGACGCCCCCAGCGAGCCCTCGCCGGCGGCGACTGCGCAGGCGTACCGGGTGACTGGGCGGACGGTCGCGGCCCGGCGGATCGTCGGACTGTTGCTGGTCGCGGTCCCCCTCGTCTGGTCCTGGCGGCAGGCGATGCCGGACGGCTCGGACGTGGTGAATCGCAGCGGCCTCTCGCTCGTTGCCGACCTGTTCGCGTCGATGCTGCACCCGCAGCTGTCGACGGAGTTCCTGGCCGTGGTGCTGAACGCCATGGTGGTGACTTTGGTGTTCGCGGTGCTGGGGACGGCGGGAGCATTGGCGGTCGGCCTCGCCGGCGGGATCGTGCTCAGCGACGCCGCCTGGCACAGCCGGCCGCCGCGTGCGGTGCGGGCGCTGCGCCTGCTGATACGGAGTCTGCTGGTCGCGGCCCGGTCCGTCCACGAGCTGGTCTGGGCATTGTTGTTCGTCAGTGTGCTGGGCCTCGATCCGCTGGCCGCCGTCCTGGCGATCGCCGTCCCGTTCGGAGCGCAGACCGCGAAGATCTTCGGTGAAACTCTGGACGGCATCCCGCCCGGACCGTTGCTGACCCTACGCAATGCCGGGGCGCGACCGATCGCCGCCCTGTGCTACGGCCTGTTCCCCCCGGCCGCACCGCTGCTGCTGTCCTACACCTTCTACCGTTTCGAGTGCGCCATCCGCTCTGCGGTGGTCCTCGGAGTGGTGGGACTCGGTGGGCTAGGACAGGAGCTGGTGGTCAGTCTCCAGTCACGCAACTGGGACGAGGTGTGGACGCTCGTGTGGGCCGTCCTGCTGCTCTCGGCGGTTGTGGACCTGTGGAACAGCCGCCTGCGCCGCGATCTGGCCGTCGTCACCTGCGCCGACTGGTCCGGCGGCCAAGACGCCGGAGCGCGCCGATCGTCCCGCGCCGAGGACCGCAACGCCCGGCCGGCCACGTCGCGGTGGGCACGCGCGTCCGCCGTCGTGGCGGTCCCGGGGCTGCTGCTGGCATGGCTGGCCTCGGAGGTGTCCCTGTCCGGCCTGAGTTCGCCGCGCACCCGTGACCTGACCGTACGGCTACTGGACGAGATGTGGCCGCCCGCGCTCCCGAACGGCGGCTGGCCAGCCCTCGCGGAGGCGATACCGGACACCGTGGCGATCGCGGTCCTCGCCATGGCCGTTGCCGTCATCATCACCCTGGTGATCGGTCCCTGGGCGGGACGGGCACGGCACGGGTCCTTCGACGAGCGAGCCCACCCCACCCGCCACATCCCGCGCAAGGTGGCATGGTGGGCCGCGCGCGCGGTGCTGCTGGTGCTGCGTTCCATCCCGCCGACGGTCTGGGCCGTGATCGCCCTCCTCGCACTGTTCCCCGGCGTGCTGCCGGGCGCCCTGGCCCTCGGCCTCTACACCGGAGGCATCCTCGGCAGGTTGGTTGCCGAGGCATGGGAAAGCGTCGATACCCGTCCCCGTGATGCCCTGCGCGCCATCGGGACACGGGGTTGGCTCGCCTCCGTGGCCACGATCGTCCCACCGTCGGCCCACCACCTTCTGACCTATACGCTTTACCGCTTCGAGATCTGCATCCGGGACACGGCCGTCGTCGGCGTCGTCGGCGCCGCGGGTCTGGGCCGCCTGATCGCCGAGAATCTGGCCGCCTTCCGCTGGCCGGCGGTCACGACACTGCTCGTCGCATCCTTCGCGCTGAGCGTCGGCAGCGAGGCCGTCGGACGGCGACTCAGACGGGCGCTACAGGGATCGGCCGGGGAGGGGCGTAACCGGTCCGGCCGGGCACGCCCGCCCACCTCGACCACAGGCGGCCGATGAAGGAGATGACCGAGTCAACGATCACCTGGTGGCGCCCTCGGCCATCACCGACGGGAAGATGACACCCGCCGGCTGCCCCGCGTCATGCCTTGTCCGGCACTCGCCCTTGGGAGTTCCGGCCGACGAAGACGCGTTGCTTGGGCAGCTCGTAGTGGCGGGTGAGGCCTTTGAGGGCCAGAGCGTGCGGGAGAGCACCAGCAGCAGGTACGTCGCTGCCGTGACCAGCGCCACGCTGATGGCGGTGAGGGAGACGGCTTGACGCTCGGCGGCCCAGGCAGGCAGTCGCTGATGCCCCGCATTCACCTGCGGCGCGGCATCGCGAGCACGGGATCCAAGCGGGACGACGGCTCCCTCTCACTCCTTCACGTGGGTTGCCACCGAGGTACGCCGAGCCGCCGCCACCAGCCCGGCGCCGAGCCCGAGCCACACGCTGAACACCGATCCGGTGCCGCCGGTGAGCCGGAAACCGAAGGTCATCTCTGCCAGCACGAGCAGCGCCGCCACCAGGAACAGCGCCCCGGCGGCGAGCGTCAGCGGCGGCCGGTCCAGCCGCGCGGCCACGCAGGCCAGCAGGCCGAGCGCCACCGCGACGAAGCGCCAGTCGCCGCTCGCGTCCACGAACACGGTGCTGACGACCGACGCGACGCCCAGCGCGAAGGCGTACGGCACCGGCCTCGTCTCTCCCATCCGCAGCCCATCCGCGCCGTAGTACCGTCCCGCCGCGGTCGCGAACAGCACGATGAGCACCATGAACATCAGGAAGTACGACCAGCGCCACTCGTGCGGTGCGTTCAGCACCGACAGCGTGATCGCCATCGTCTGCCCGATCCCGATCAGCGCCCACACCCGGGTCCACAGCCCCGCCAGCAGGAACGCGCCCAGGCCTGCCTCCACCAGCAGCACCGTCCAGCCGAAGAGCGTGAAGTTCGGCAGCACGACGTGCTCCACCAGCCAGGCGTACGGGGCCAGCACCGGATATTCGACGGCGTAGCCGGTCCACTGGAACAGCCCGCGCGGCGGCGACGTCTGGCCGAAACCGTCCCCGGGCGTCTTCCAGCCCGCGTTCTCCACCCACAACATGGCCATCGCGACGCGGACGACCGCAAGGGCGGCGGGCGCCCCGCGGGGCAGACCGGCAATATCAGGCATCGGGCGCCTCCTTACAGGCGGGTCACCACTGATCCAATACCGAAACGGCCGCCGCGTTCCTTACAGATCCCGAACGTCCGACCGCACCAGCACAACAGCCGCCAGCCGAGGAGTTTCCTCGGGCAACTGCATCTGGACCATCCAGGCAGGGATCTTCCCCGAGAACGCCGCCAGCCTCGCCCTGCACGCCCGCGCCGGGTTCCGGGTGATCGGCACTCGGGAGCGAGTCGGCCGCCATCACGGCCTCTGGCGCGACGTCGTACTCATCGAGCGGCGCAGCTCCGTCATCGCCTGAAGGAACAGGCGCCTTCACCAGCCGTCAGCCAGCCTACTTGCCTTACATGGTTTACAGGCCTGCAAGCCACTGACCAGCCAGATCGCTTGGCAACCCTAGATAAGGCCCAAGGCCCATCCTCAAACGTCAACCGCAGTCGAGGTCAAGGCGGTAGTCTCTGGCCGCCCAGGGCTGAAGGTGCCGGCCGCCGGTCAGGAAGTGCCGGCGGTCAGCTGGCCGGCGCGCCGCTGTAGGTCGGCGGCGAACTCCTCGGCCCTGCTCAGCTGAGTGCGCAGCGCCGCGCAGCGCTCGCGGGTGGCCTGCTCGAACCGCCCCAGCCGCGCCAGCAACTGCTCGCGCTCGGCCGTCTCCAGGGCCGCCGCGCTGCTGTTGTCGAGCCGATCGGTGATGGACAGCAACTCGCCCATCTCCTCCAGCGTGAAGCCCAGCGGCTTCATCCGGCGGATCACCATCAGCCGGGCCACATCGGCCTCGGTGTAGAGCCGGAAGCCACCTTGGCTGCGGGCCGAGGGCCGCACCAGGCCCAGCTCGTCGTAGTGCCGGATGGTCCGCAGCGACAGCCCGGTCCGCGCCGCCACCTGCCCGATGTGCATGTGATCTCCACCACTACCCACCGAAGCCGGATCTTCGCCATCGGCGGCGGGAAGCGCCGGTCCGTCCATCTTTCGCACGACCTCCCTGCTGGCTGATGGCGGCGGTAGCGAGCGGCAACGCCCGCCCCGCCGAATCTCTACCTTAACGTTAAGGTAGAGTTGCCGATGCCGGACCACCGAGGCGCGCTCCGGCACAGGCACACCGACACCCTGGCACAACCCGGTCGCCTGACGACATTCACCGGGTGTCTGCTGAGCGCCGCCATCACGATCGCGAGGTAAGGAACATCGACGCGCGCATGCCTTTGATCACCACCGCCTGCTGCCCGCCGTGACCTGCCCGCGGTAGCGCCGCCGACATCATTGTCGCCTCGCCCTGCCTCCCGCCCTTCCTTTGACCCGGCACGCCTGCGAGCCTGTCGGCGGCCCTTTCCCCGGCCGCTTCCTCACCTACTGCCGCCGTGCCTGCGGCCGGTGGCCTGCTGCCCGCTGCCCCTTGAGGGGCCGGTCCAACGTTTGAAGGACGCCTGTTGCCCAGTTCATCCATGCCCGCACGCCCGTTTTTGACCCTGGCTGGGCGCCTGCGGCCCGGCCGGCCCACCTGGCTGAAGCCCTCGGTGGCCCGTACCGAGATCCTGTCTGGCCTGGTCGTCGCCCTCGCCCTCATCCCCGAGGCGATCTCGTTCTCCATCATCGCCGGGGTCGATCCCAGCATCGGACTGTTCGCCTCCTTCACCATGGCCGTGGTCATCGCCATCGCCGGCGGCCGCCCCGCCATGATCTCCGCCGCCACCGGCGCCATCGCCCTGGTCGTCGCCCCGCTGGCGCGCGAGCATGGTCTGGATTACCTGGTCGCCACCGTCATCCTCGGGGGCCTCATCCAGGTCGTGCTCGGCGCGCTCGGCGTGGCCAAGCTCATGCGCTTCGTCCCGCGCAGCGTCATGGTCGGCTTCGTCAACGCCCTGGCCATCCTCATCTTCATGGCCCAGGTACCCGAGCTCATCGACGTCCCGTGGGTCGTCTATCCGCTGGTCGGCGGTGCGCTGGCGCTGATGGTGTTCCTGCCTCGCCTGACCAAGGTGATCCCGGCGCCGCTGATCTCCATTGCCGCGCTCACCGCGCTCACCATCGGCGTCCACCTGGCCGTGCCCACCGTCGGCGACCGCGGCGCGCTGCCCTCCTCCCTGCCCGTCCCCGGCCTGCCGGACGTGCCCTTCACCCTGGATACCCTGACACTCATCGCCCCGTACGCGCTCGGGTTCGCGCTGGTCGGGCTGATGGAGTCGCTGATGACGGCCAAGCTGGTGGACGACATCACCGATACCCGCTCCTCCAAGACCCGCGAATCCATCGGCCAAGGCGTCGCCAACATCGTCACTGGCTTCTTCGGCGGCATGGGCGGCTGCGCGATGATCGGCCAGACCATGATCAACGTGAAGAACGGGGCCCGCACCCGCCTGTCCACCTTCACCGCCGGCGTCATGCTCATGGTGCTGTGCATCGTCTTCGGCCCGCTGGTCTCTCAGATCCCGATGGCCGCCCTGGTCGCCGTCATGATCCTGGTCTCGTTCGGCACCTTCGACTGGCACTCCGTCGCCCCGGCCACGCTCAAGCGCATGCCCGCCGGCGAGATCGGCGTCATGGCCATCACCGTCGCCGTCGTGGTCGCCACGCACAACCTGGCCATCGGCGTTGTGGTCGGCTCGCTGACCGGCCTGGTCATCTTCGCCCGCCGGGTGGCGCACCTGGCCAACGTGACCGCCTGCCTCGACCCCGACGGCGGCCAGGTCGTCTACGCAGTCACCGGCGAGCTGTTCTTCGCCTCCAGCAACGACCTGGTCTCCCAGTTCAACTACGCCAGCGACCCCGACGACGTGGTCATCGACCTGACCGACGCCCACATCTGGGACGCCTCCTCCGTCGCCGCCCTGGACGCCGTCGAAGCCAAGTACGCAGCTCGCGGCAAGAGCGTGCGCATCATCGGCCTCAACCAGCCCAGTGCCCGCATGCACGGCGCGCTGTCCGGCGAGCTGTCCGGCAGCCACTGACGCCTGGTCCAGATCGTGTTGCGCGATCCGGCTTGGCAAAACGGCTGAGCCCGGCCGATCGGCGGGGCCTGTCGGCGTGGTTCTGGACCATCTGAACGTACGGGCGCTTCGAGCTCGACAAGTACCGCGATCTGGAACTGGAGGCCGTCGCCGCTTTGCCGGAGTGACCGGCGACGCGGACGCGCACTGGCTGGCCGGCGTGGAGTCCATGCGCCCGACCAGCGGGTGCGGTGATCATGCTGTGCCCGGCGCGAAGAATTTCGGCGTCCCTGTCGTATCGAGGCGTCGGCCGATCGTCTGTGAAATGAGGGCCAAGCCGTCAACGGGCAGGTCGCAGTATGCGGCTCGTGGCCACGTGATGTGAGGTGAGCCCGATAGGGGCCTCACGGACGGCCTGGGAAACTCACCGACCGAGCCCGAAGGAGCGCAACATGCATCCCACCCTGAACACCATCGACATCGTGGTGTCCGACATGGACGCCTCCCGCCCCGCCCGTGCCGGACCAGGACAGCGGCAGTGCGGCGGTCGTCCCCGCAGAGTCGGGCGGCCGGGGACGGTTTCAGGTCCGGTCGCGGGTCCACTCCTGATCTTGCCAGGCCGGGTCGAGTGGGGTGTGGGCGATGTGGTTGGTGTAGTTCGACAAGGTCTTCATCCCCACGCCGAGCACGATGTCCAGCACGTGCCGGCGCGTGTAGCCCGCACTCAGGAACCCCTCGATCTCGGTGTCGTCCACCCAGCCACGCTGGGCGACCATCGCCTGGGTCAGCCGGCGGGCGGCCTCCAGCGCCGCGTCCTCCAACGGCTTGCCCGTCCGTAGCGCGGCCACCACCTCCTCTGGGACCCGGGCGCGCAAGGCGAGCGTGGAGTGCGCCGCAACGCAGTACTCGCAGCCGTTCTCCACGCTGGCCGTGATCCACACCACGTGCTTGGCCGGTCCCGGCAGTGAGGACTTGCTGAACTGCTCGGCCAGCGCGTTGTAACCGGCCAGCAGCTCGGGTGACTCGGCCATCACGCCGTTGAGCGTGGTGACGAAACCCATGCGCCTCTTGGCCGCCTCCAGCATCGGGCGCGCCGCCTCGGGGGCGTCGCTCTCGTCATACACCGTGAAATCGATCATCACTTCTTCTCCTTGGTGAGGGAATCCAGTACGGCGCGCACGCCGGTCAGCAGCTCGGTCGCGTCGGCGCCGGCTCGCGAGCGGAGATTGACCCCGTAGGCCAGTAGGGTGAGCGCCTCCGCTTCGGACTCCAGGTCGAGCTCGGGCCGCAGCTGGCCGTGCCCGCGGGCCGCCTCCAGTGCGGTGCGCATGGCCGAGCGCAACGTGCCGTGGTGGTCATCCAGTGCCTGCCGCACCGCGGGAAGGTCGCGTCCTGACGCGGCGTGCGCGTTGGTGACCAGGCATCCCCAGCGGGCGTGCTCACCCGCGCAGCGGGCGGCCACCAGTTGCTCGAAGAATCCGAGGATGGCGGGCAGGCCCCGCTCGTCGGCGGCCAGGGCGGCGAACACCGGCTGTGACTGCCGCTGCAGGTAGCGGCGCAGGGCGGCCGTGTACAACTGTCCTTTGCCGCCAAAGGTCGCATACAGGCTGGAGCGGCTCAGCCCGGTCACCTCGACCACATCGGCGATGCCGGTGGTGTCGGCACCCCGCTCCCAGAACAAGCGGACGACCTGATCCAGCGCCACGTCGGGATCGAAGTGCTTGACGTCCGGCATCTGCCAGCTCCTATCTTGGAACGATTATTCCAAGATAGGGCAAGGCGGCCGTCAAGAGCAAGTAGCGCCGACAGGTCCGCTGACCTGCCCGACCACGATCCGCGCGCCGGTGGGGCGGTCGCTCAGCTACACCTCCACCCAGCTGCTGGTGATGCCGCGAAGAACACTGTCACCTCGTGAACAATCAGCGCGCGCCCCGCCCGGTGACGGGGAGGTGCCGCGCGACAACGCATCAACGCTCACCCGTGACCGGGTGAGCCATCCACAACGGGGGGAACATCGTGATCGCTGCAGCATCAACCGCCCTGGCGGCCATCATGCTCGCCGGAACCGGACCAGCCCTATCGGCGGGCGAACAGCCGAGAACCACCAAGATCATCCAGCTGACCGGCAAGCGCACCTCTATGCATAAGCCCGACAAGCTCGCCCCCGGCGCGTCGATGACGTCCACGCTCGACTTCTGTTCGCGGTCGTGGCCGGGCTCAGCGAGTTCGGCGGCGGCCTACTGCTGGCAGCCGGGCTGTTCGCCCCGCTGGCTTCGGCCGTCGTGCTCGGCGTCATGGTCAACGCCATCGCCGTCGAATGGCCCAAGGGGCTCCTGCAAGGTTTCGAGTTCCCGCTCGTCCTGGCCACCGCCGCGGGAGCCCTCGCGGGTACGGGGCCGGGCCGGTACGCGCTGGACGAAGGACGCCTCTGGCAGCGCCACGGCCCGGAATGGGCAGGCGCGAGCATCACGCTGGGTCTGGGCGCTGCCGCCTTCACACTCCTGCTCCGCGCATTCTGAAGGCAAGACTGTCATGCGGGTGACAGTCCGGGTGGCCGTCGCCGCCGCCACCGGTTGCACTCCACCAAAGAAGGGGGCCGGCGATGAACGCTGAGCAGTACGACGTGATCGTGATCGGAATGGGACCGGGCGGCGAGGAGGTGGCAGGGCGGCTGGCCGAGGCCGGGCTGCGCGTCGCCGGGATCGAGGCCAAGCTGGTCGGCGGCGAATGCCCCTACTGGGGCTGCGTGCCGTCCAAGATGATGATCCGCGCCGCCGACCTGCTCGCCGAGGCCAGGCGAATCCCCGGGATGGCCGGCGAGGCCGGCGTACAACCGGATTGGGCCCCGGTGGCGCGGCGCATCCGTCAGGAGGCCACCGACGACTGGAACGACAAGGTCGCCGTCGACCGGTTCGAGGGCAAGGGTGGCCACTTCGTCCGCGGACACGGCCGGATCACCGCACCCGGGCAGGTCAGCGTCGACGGCGAGCGAGTACTGCGCGCCCGGCGTGGCATCGTCATCGCCACCGGCACCGAACCGGCCGTCCCGCCGATCCCCGGCCTGGACGGCACACCGTACTGGACCAACCGCGAAGCGATCGAGACCAAGGAAGTGCCCGCCTCGCTGATCGTGCTCGGAGGCGGCGCCGTCGGTACCGAACTCGCCCAAGTCTTTGCCCGCCTCATCACACAGACATGATCATGAGCGGCTGCTCTCGTCGCGTCCGCATCCGACCACAAGATCGCATCGACCGGCCGCCATCATCCCAGCTCACACCCCAATTGGCGCTGCCGTACCAGGCTCGGCGCACTCCTAGCGGTCCTGGCATCCGTCGCAGGGAACCTCCGTCACCTGGCCTGTTGCGGCCGAGATGGCCAGGAGACGGTCGCCGGCCATGGTGAACACGTGGCGGCCGTCGGTGGTGAAGGCGGGGCGGGTGCCGAGCCAGCCCAAGGAGGCGCGGCCGATCTGCTTGGTGCCGTTCATGGCGACGAGTTCGCTGTTCGTCTGCGTCCAGTCCTGGCCGAAATGCACCGTCATGTAGGCGTAGACACGCGGCGGGTCCGGCTGCTTGACCTCGTCGGTGCCCGATGGGGCAGCGCTGCCTGATGGGGCCGATTGGTTCAGCACGATCGCGATAGCGGTCACAGTTGCCACCACGAGTCCGACCACGGCGAGCATGACCGTGCGTTTCGACACCCCATACACCTCCGAACGCGACTGCACGTGACACTGTGCGCGCTCCGCGGTGGGACCGGTCCCGACACAGGCCAGCCCGCCCCAGAGAGTGAGCCCGCCCATGACGACGACCCGCGCGCAACACCACGCACTTCCCTCTGTGGGCCACCGCGGTCGAGCTGGGGAAGCGGCGACACGACGCACTTGGCCCTCCACACTGCGACTGACCCCGCCGGCGACTGGCGTTGACGAGCGGGCGGCCGCGATGACCGCCTGTGGTGGATCCGCCCGAGCAGCTTCGGGTGTCCTCGGTGAGGAACGCGGACACCCGACCATCGCGTCTGGAACCCGGTCAGTTGACGGATTTGTCCATTCGGCCCCAGGTCTACTATTTATGATCTGCGATCTGGTCCAAATTTCATGCTTTCGTCAGGCATGGCGCTGGACGCGGGTCCATGAGGACTGGGGGCGTGTTGTGAGCGGATTGGTCCTGGTGACCGGGGCGACCGGCAGGCTGGGCAAGGCGTTGCTGCCGCGGCTGGCCGAGGCCGGGTTCGAGGTGCGCGGGATGAGCCGCAGCCCTCGCTCCGGGGACGAGGTCCACTGGACGGTGGCGGACCTGACGACCGGTCAGGGCCTGGCCGAGGCGCTGCGCGGGGTCGACGTGGTGGTGCATCTGGCCGCGGCGCCGTACAAGGGCAGGTACACCGATCGGGTCGAGGTGGATGGCACCCGGCGGCTCTGCGAAGCGGCCCGTGAGGCGAACGTCGGGCATCTGCTCTACACCTCGATCATCGGTGCGGACCAGATCCCATGGGGGTATTTCCGCACGAAGGTGCGCACAGAGGAGATCGTCAAGTCGGCCCAGGTGCCGTGGTCGATCGTGCGGGCCGCGCAGTTCCACGAATTCATGGACCAAGCGTTCGGACTGGCGGCGCGTACCGGGCTGATGATCGCCGACCCCGGCATCAAGGCGCAGCCGGTCGATGTGCGCGATCTGGCGGACCTGCTCGTGCGGCGTATCCAGGCCGGCCCCACGAGCCGGACGGAGGATTTCGGCGGGCCGGAGGTGCTGGCACTCGATGAGGTCGTCCGGCAATGGCTGGGCGCGAGGCGCAAGAGGCGGCCCATCGTGCGCGTGAAGCTTCCCGGCAAGCTCGGCGCAGCCTTCCGCGATGGCCGCCTCGCCACCCATTCCACCCCCACGGGGACGATCACCTGGAAGCGATACCTGCAAGAGAGGTCTTGAGCACCGCCGAGCAACCAAGAGGGCAACTCGGGCAGATGTGACTTGGTCCTGCTCATTGGGCGAGCAAACGAACAGGCGGTGATCAATCGACTGCTCGTGGACGTTCGTGCCGGCAGGAGCGGGGCCCTGGTGCTGCGTGGCGAGGCGGGCATCGGCAAGCCGGCGCTGCCGGACCACGCCGCCTACGTCGCCGCGGGCGAGATGCGAGTGAGCATCTCCTCCAGCCAGCCGGGTTCAGTCAGGTTCGCGGCGATGCTGTGGACGTGCGGGCGATCGGGGATGGCCTGAGGCCGGGCCTCGATGACGTCGGGGAAGTCGATGTCGAACCAGCGCACCGACGGCGGCGGGTCCAGCCGGTGTACGCGGGTGTCCAGGCCGCAGGCCAGGTGCGGCACGGTGGCCTCAGGGTGGGCGGTCAGGAATTCTCTGGTCCAGCGGTCGAGCTCTCGGCCGCGCAGGGCCAGCGTGGCGGCGTCCCACGGCGCCGGGTGTACGTCTCTTGCACGACATCTGCCGCATCGGCCAGGGAGCCTCTGAACGGGCGCTCACAGTGTCGCCGACTTCCTTTGCCGCATCTGCCCTCACCAGATGGACGAGACAACCCCGCGGAATGTGAGCACCTCGCCGCACATTCCGCGGGGTTGGCTGGTTCTACTGCTGAGACGAACACGCCTCACCGGCGCTGTCAGCTCGCCGACACCGAGAAGCTGTTGGTACGGAAGTCCATTCCGCCGCTGGATGACGTGATCTCGTACCCGAACTGGACGTCGCCGAGCGTCACGTCGCCGAACCAGTTCCTGGACCGGAGCCAGTTCAAGATCGCCTTGATGTCCACGGTCCCGGAGTTGACGTTGCCCTGCCGCACGAAGGAGAACACCTGGTTGGACCCGTTGGAGCCACGGTAGACGTCCCAGCTGTGGCCGCCCACCGATGCGCTGGTCTGCCGGGACCCGATCGGGCCGACCGGGCCGTACTTGTTCATCCAGAGCATGATCTCGTAGGTGTGACCGTCGCACCAGATGTCGTACGCGGACGTGTAGGCGCCGCCGTTCGGCACGGTGACGTTGAAGCTGCTGGTCGCGCTGCCGAGAGCACTGAGCCGCCGGTTCACGTTCTTCGTGGCGTTGGGGTAGGACTTGACGCCACCGGTGTTGGGATGGTTCGCCCAGACACCCCAGTTGCTGTACGAGTTTGCCCAGATCGTTTGTGGGCCGGCGCCGCTGCCCCAGATGTTGTTGTAAAGGGTGTAGCCGCCGTTGGTCCAGGTCGCCCACTGGGCCGACGAGGACCAGACGGCGGCCTGGGCCGGCTGGGCGAGCACGGCGATGAGCGCGACGAGCATGGATGCCGGGACGAAGAGGCGGAGCGTCCTGAGCATGGTCTCCCTTTCCGCTGTTGTCCGCCGGTGGCGGGCACCACTTTGTCGAATCCGGTGCATCGAAGCGCTTCGACGACAGTTCGACGCGGCCGAGACCGGTTTCAACGGGAAGTGGGGTCACCGTAAGTCCGCGTCCGGCCAGAGGAAACACCGGCGAGCAAGAAATCCTCACCAGCGCAGGTCAAGCGATGAGAGGCGATGGGAGCGACGTGAAAGTTTCACCCCCGCCGGTGGCCGACGTCGCCGAGTCGGCCGTAGTGGCGGTCCTGGCCGTTGACGAAGAGGCCACTTTGCCGGCCTCGGCGCGATAGCGCTTGCCGAACTGCGGGAGCGGGTCCGCGGTGGCGGCGTAGCGGGTGCTATTTCGCATGTAGCGCCTCCTGGTCGAGAAGTCCGAGACGTTCGAGACGTCCTGACTGGAGGAAAGCAATGACGATTCTCGTGACGGGCGCCACCGGGACGGTCGGCCGGCAGATCGTGGCGCAGCTCGTCGCCCGCGGCGAGCGGGTGCGCGCGCTGACCAGGAACCCGGCCGCGGCCCGGCTGCCCGCCTCCGTGGAAGTGGCCTGCGGCGATCTGACCAGGCCGCAGTCACTGGCCCCGGCGCTGGAAGGTGTGACCGCGCTTCACCTGATCACGGTCGGCGGCGACGACCAGGCGGCGCTCCAGACCGGGCCCGAGCTCGTCGAGCTGGCCGCGAAGGCGGGAGTGACCCGGGTCAGCGTGCTGAGCAGCTGGGACGAGAGCTCGGTCGAGGAGGCGCTGCGGGCCAGGGAGATCGGCTGGACGCAGCTGCTGTGCGTGGAGTTCATGGCCAACGCGCTCGAATGGGCCCAGTCCATCCGTGAGGAGGGGGTGGTCCGGGTGTTCGGCAATAACCCGGGGGCCGTCGTGCACGAGGCCGACATCGCCGCCGTGGCCGTGGCGGCGCTGGTCTCCGACGGGCACGCCGGCGAGTCGTACCTGATCACCGGACCGGAGACGCTGACGCCCGCGCAGCGGGCCCAGCTGATCGGGGAGGCGATCGGCCGGGAGATCCGGTTCGAGGAGCTGAGCGAGGCGCAGTATCGGGCCTCGATGGAGGCGTGGGGAGCGGGGGAGGAGTTGATCGAGTTCGCGGTCCAGCTCGGCGCCAACCCGCCGGACGCCGCCTCGGTCGTGCTGCCGACCGTCGAGCAGGTCACCGGCCGTCCCGGCCGTACGTTCGCCCAGTGGGCCGCGGAACACGCCACCGCGTTCCTTCTTTGATCCAGGAGAACTATCGTGATGATTGATCCGTTCCGCATTGACATCGTCCAGCAGGACCTGGACGACCTCCGTACCCGCCTGGCCATGACCCGCTGGCAGGACCAGCTTCCCGGCACCGGCTGGGAGCGCGGCGTCCCCCTGGACTACCTCAGGGACCTGGCCGAATACTGGCGTACCGGCTACGACTGGCGCGCGCACGAGGCCAGGCTCAACACGATCCCGCAGTTCACCACCACGATCGACGGGCAGAACATCCACTTCGCCCACATCCGCTCCGAGAACCCGTCCGCCCTGCCGCTCATGCTGCTGCACGGCTGGCCGGGCACGTTCGCGATGTTCCTGGACGTCATCGAGCCGCTCTCGCGCGACTTCCACCTGGTCATCCCGTCGCTGCCGGGTTTCGGCTTCTCCACTCCGCTGTCCGGACCCGGCTGGGGTCCCGTCCGCACCGCGAAGGCGTTCACCCACCTCATGGCGTTGCTCGGCTATGAGAGGTACGGGGTGCAGGGCGGCGACAGCGGGTCGTTCATCGCACCGGAAATGGGCAAGCACGATCCCGGCCACATCGCAGGCATCCACCTCAACGCCGCGATCACCTTCCCCGCCGGTGAAGAAGGTGAGATGGACGGGCTCACGCAGGAGGAACGGCGGCGCTGGAACTCGATGGAGAACTTCAACGACGGCTACCTCCAAACCCAGTCGAAGCGGCCTCAGACGGTCTCGTACGGGTTGCACGACTCGCCGGTGGGGCAGCTCGCGTGGATCATGGAGAAGTTCAAGGAGCTGACGGAGCCCGTGGAGGGCCTGCCGGAGGACTCGCTTGATCGCGACCTGATGCTGACCAACGTCACCATCTACTGGCTGACCGGGACGGCGGGGTCATCGGCGCAGTTCTACTACGAGAGCATGAGCGCCGACGACTGGAGCGACGCCGGCACGGGCGACTGGGGAGATGGCGCTGAATGGGCCGCAGCCGACCGGGGCACCGTGCCGACGGGGGTGCTCGTGTCCAAGGCATGCGACGTCACCATCCGCCCCTGGGCGGAACGGGACCACAACATCGTGCACTGGGCGGAGTACGACCAGGGCGGCCACTTCTTCGCGACCGAGCAGCCCGCCCTCTTCGCGGATGACGTCACCACGTTCTTCGCCAAGCTGCGCTGAACCAGGTCCGTGTGCCCGCCGTCAAAGTGACCAGCGCACCGCCGGGCTCGGATGGTAGCGGCAAGTGGCGCCGGTGGAGACCGAGGCCCTCAGGTGGGCGGCCAGCTCCGGGTGGCGCTGGTCGAGCTGGCGTAGCGTGCTGCGGATGCGGTTGGTGACGGCCTTGCGGGCGCGTTCGGCCTCGTCGCCGAGCCTTCGCGTACGGCCGCCGAGCCCGGCAGCCGTACGCAGCTCGTCCAGCAGCGCCTTCCGCTCGGCGTCGAGCTCGGCCGCCCGCCGGTCGTCACCCAGCTCGGCGGCCCGGTCGATCTCGTAGTCGAGCAGCTCCAGCCGCTGCCGGTAGCGCTTCTTGGCCTCCTCGTCCAGCACGTCGTCGCCGCCCATGCTCCGCGCCGCGACCACGACCTCGCCGCCCGCCGGGTTCAGCAGCTCGACCGCCCGGACCTCGCTCCCCGGACGGCCGAGCAGGACGCGGAGGTCGGCCAGGCCCTTGGAGTCGGGCAGGTGCACGGTCCTGCCGGCGTAGGTCAGGGTCCAGACCTGGCCGTCGAAGCGGAAGGCGTCGGCTCCTGGGCGCGGCAGGCGCACCAGCATGCCGAGGGCGGCGGCGTCCCGTTCGACCTGCTCGATCAGCGCGGAGGCGTCGTCGCCACGCGCCTGCAGCACCTCGGCCAGGCGGGCGCGGGACTCGATCGACCACGGGCGCGCGCCCAGCAGGTCGGCCGCGCGGTAGGCGGCGGTGAAGCCGTCGACGGCCTCGTCCCAGCGTCCCTGGGCGGCGTCGAGCACGGCCGCCCAGTGCGCGAACGGCCCCTCCACGGCGACCGTGGCGGTCACGGCCCACTGGCCGACGTACGGGGTGATCGCGGCCCGTGCGTGCGCGCACAGCACCGGGTCCTTCGACAGGGCGGCCGCCTGCGCCTGGAACCTCAGCCACAGCGGCGCCATCCACCGCAGGTACTGCTCGCCTGCCGCCATGATCTCCGCCAGGTGACGTACGGCGGCCTCACCCCCGTCGCCCCGCTGCACCGCCGTCACCGCGCGGTAGAGCGGGAAGTGGCGGCTGCCCGCCCGCTCCATCTCGCCCAGCACGCTGTCGGCCACGTCGAACCGGCCCCTGAGCAGCGCGACCGACCACCGTTGCATGCAGCGCAGGTCCCGCCGGCCGATGCCCGGCTGCTCGCCCAGCTCGTAGGCGGCGTCGATGTGGGTCCCGGCCTCGTCGAAGCGTCCGGCGAGCGTGGCGAACATGGCCTTGAGCACCGCGGCCTCGTGCTGGAACAACGCCAGCTCGGCCCCCTCGGCGCGCGCCACGAAGCCGCGGAGCTCCGGGAGGCACCGGGGATCGCCCGCCTCCAGGAGCGCGCCGACACGCCAGGATCGGGCGGTCAGGTCGAGCCGGGCGTCTCGCGTCCGCCGGGCAACGGCAGCCAGCTCCTCGGTGATGGCCAGCCGCTCGCCCGCGGTGTCCGGCCCCCAGATGGCCCCGAGCCTGGCCACCAGGCTGAACCCGAGCGTCTCGTCGTCATCCCCCCGGCGGGCCAGCTCGGCCGCGACCTCAGTCAACTCCAGCGCCGCGGCGTCCAGCCGTCCACCGCCAGTGCCGGGCTCACGGGAGCCGCCGCCCGTCGATGGCGGGAGGTCGCCGGGCTTGTGTGGAGCGTCGCCGGGTCGGCGTGCTCCGGCGTCGAAGGCGTGTGGGGTGACGCCTGAGCCGGGTGCGAGGCCGCCCGGCCCCTGTGTGGTGCGGCCATGATCGAGTGCGGCGCTGCGCGGACCGCGGACGACGTTGCTCGGCTCGCGTGCGGCGTCGGCCGGTCCGGGGGTGGCGGCGCGCGCGGGCATCGTGGTGTGCGAGGGATCGTACGTGGCCGGGCGCACCAGGCGGTGGTGCGCCTCGTGGACGAAGTCGGCCCATTGGCCGCCCTGGCCGAAGTAGCAGAGGTCGTGCAGCTTCAAAGCCGTCAGCGCCATCAGGTCGGCGTCGTCGAGCCGGCGGGTGATCGCGATGGCCGCCTCCAGCGTGCGCACGCCGGTGGCGGCGTCGCCCGCGCGGTGCTGCGCCACGCCGAGGTCGAGCCCGATCGTGGCCCGCCTGCGCGGCTCCCAGGCAGGGGTCAGCTCCAGCGCGCGGCGGTAGTGCCCGGCGGCCTCCTCCTCCGCCATCCGCGCCTCGGCGTCCCTGGCGGCGGCGAGCAGCAGGTCGGGCGCGTCGGGCACGGCGGCGAGGTACGCGTGGTGGGCACGGGTCGCGGGCAGCGCCGAGTCCAGCGCACGCAGCGCGGCCGCGTGCCGGGCACGGGCCTCGTCCTCGTCGAGCTCGGCGTAGAGGGTCTCACGAACGAGGTCGTGCACGAAGGCGTGGCGCCCGGAGCCCAGCGAGGTGATCAGCTTGGCCGACACCGCCTGCTCGAGCGCCGACCACACCGAAGCCTCCGAACCGCCCAAGAGCGCCGACCGCACCGAAGCCCCGGAACCGCCCAAGAGCGCCGACTCCACCGAAGCCTCCGAACCGCCCAAGAGCGTCCGGTCGTGCGGGAGAGCGGCTCGATCCCTCAAGCTCACCGCCGCCGAACCGCGCGAGGCGGCCCGCCGGTCGAGGGCATCAGGGGGCACCGGGGTGAGCGCCGCACGAAGAGCGTCCGCGGTGAACTCACGGCCCAGGACCGCCGCCATCCGCAGCACCTCCAGCACCGCCTCTGGCAGCCGCGACAACCGCCGCCGCACCGCCGCCCCCACCCCAGGGGGGATCGTGGCGAGCGGAGTCCCGCCCTGCCACAGCCGGGCGGTCTGCTCCACGAAGAAGGGATTGCCACCCGTACGCCGGTGGATCTCCGTCACCAGCCGCTCGTCGGGGGAGAGGCCCGTGGTGCGGGCCACGAGCCGGCCGACCTCCTCCCGGCTCAGCCCCGTCAGCGTCAGCGTGATGGCCTTGGCTTCCAGGGGCAGCGCCCCGCCCACCTCAGAGTCCCGATAGGTGCCGATCACCAGCAGCCGCTCGAACCAGGCATGCCGCACCACGAACTCCAGCAGCCGCAAGGACGCCGCGTCCGCCCAATGGAGGTCTTCGAGCACCACCACGACGGGCCGCTCCCTGGAGGCGTCCACCAGCAGCCCGGTCACCGTGTCGTACAGCTCGAACCCCTCGGATCCCGTCAGGGGCTGGGCGTCGAGGCGGCGGACCACCTGCACCCACGGCCAGTGGCCCGGCGCCCCCTCGCCCTCCCAGCAGACCCCGGTGAGCAGCCGGGCGCCTCCGCGGACGGCCTCCTCCGCCGCGCTCGCCACCAGGGCGCTCTTGCCGATCCCCGCCTCGCCCGTGACCAGCACCAGCGAGCCGTGGCTGACCAGGGCACGCTCGACCTCGCCCCGCAGAATGGCCGTGGGCCGGTCCCGTCCGATGAGCGTCGCCATGCGGGGCACCCTACGCGGCCCGGCCGACAATCCAGGCTCTGCGGCGCCGCCGGCGGGGGTGCCGGGCGTGAAAGTTTCAGCGGGAACCCGCAGGTCGCTGAGAACACCTTGACTCCCGGTTTGACGGGAGCGTTCGCCCGTGCGATCAAAGCAGGCGCGGTTCCCGCCGGAAGGGGCGTGCCGCGTTCGCCAATGTTAGCGCTACCAAAAACAGAGGTGACCGAATGAAACGCCTGGCCGTCCTGCCCCTCCTGTTGATCGCCACTTTCCTGTTACCCGCCCAGGCCGCCCTGGCCGACACGAACGTGGCCAGGAGTGCGACGCCGTCCGCCTCCTACACCTCGTCCTGGGAGAGCGTGGCGGCGATCAACGACGGCATCGACCCGCCCAGCTCGAACGACACCGTCAACCGCCGCTGGGGCACCTGGCCCAACACCGGCACCCAATGGGCCGAGCTCACCTGGGGGTCGTCCCAGACGCTCAAAGGCGCCGACGTGTACTTCTTCGACGACGGCGGCGGCGTCCGCGTCCCGGCCTCCTGGAAGCTCCAGTACTGGAACGGCAGCGCCTACACCGACATCTCCGCCACGTACCCGATCGCGGTGAACGCCTACAACAAGGTGAGCTTCACGCAGGTCAGCACCACCCGGCTGCGCGTCGTCCTGCAGAGCGGCCAGGGCTCGGTGGGGCTGCTCGAGGTGAAGGCGTGGGCCCCCGACTCCGGCGGCGGCACCTCGACCTGGAACCCGCCGGCCAACCTGGTCACGCCGCTCAACGAGGTCTGGCAGCACGTCGAGAGCACGTACCCCAACCTGTACGGGTTCCGCAACTACGGCTGGGACCAGATCATGGCCAACCGCGGCTCGATCAACTACTGCGTCCGCTGGGACACCACCGCCACGGTGACGGCGGCCCAGCGTGACCAGATCCACGCCGCGCTGGCCCGCCAGTTCAAGAAGTGGATGGACGTCATGGCCGGCCACAACGGCTGGCCGTACGCGAACGTGCCGGTGAAGGTCGTGGGCTGGGCCGTACGTGACCGCGCCCAGCTGCAGTGGAACGACAACTCGGTGGACATCTACGTCAACGACATCCGGGAGAACGCGCCCCAGTGCGCCGAGCCCTGCGGCCGGTTCTTCAACCAGAGCGGCAACTACCCCAACTGCCCGGGCGGCGCGTCGCACCACTACGACATGTCGCTGTGGCTGACCGCCGGGTTCGGCGGCGGAGCCGGGGGCGACTGGGGGCAGCGGATCGGCAGCGAGTACTACATGTCGAACCTCAACGCCGACAACATCCACATCCTCCTGCATGAGATGGGCCACTCGTTCGGCCTGGACGACTTCTACGACTGGACTCCGACGGGCGTCTGCTGCTTCCTGATGAAGGCGGGCAGCGCGGCGTACATCACGGACTTCGACGCGTGGATGTTCCGGGACTGGTGGCGGCACCTGAAGAGCCGTTACGGCTACTGAAGAAAGGGGAGGGCGGCGGGGTCTCCGCCGCCCTCCTTCTCGCTATCCGACGGTGAGTTTGTACCCACGCGTGACGGGGGTGCTCAGCTTGTCGTTGTCCCTGAGCTGGACGGTGAACGTGGCGGTCCCGGCCGTGGTGGGGGTGCCGGTGATCGCCCCGGTGAACCGGTCGAGGCTGAGGCCCGCGGGCAGCGAGCCCTCGACGACCTGCCAGTCGTAGAACGGGACCCCGCCCTTGGCCTGGAGCCGCTGCTCGTAGGCGGCCCCGGCCTTCGCCGCGGGGACGGCGGAGGTCTCGATCGAGGGCTTGAGGAACGGGGTCAGCTTCCTGTTCAGCTTCCACCCGGCGTTCTCCGCGATCAGCAGCGTGAGCTTGGTCAGTTCCCACCTGCGGGTCGGGAAGATGTGCCGCCAGCCGCCGCTCTGCCCGCTGATCCGGTCCCAGTAGGGGTCGTCACCGGGTACGTGGTAGCTGGTGTCGAGCGGCACGGGGTAGCCCTGGTAGTCGATGACGTCCTGGTCGTCCTTGCCCTTGGACGCCACGTAGTCGGCCATGCCCTGCCAGTCGCTGTGGAAGGCGACCGCGTGGCCGTACTCGTGCATGACCAGGCCCTGGACGTCGATCACCTGGCCGAGGTCCGTCTTCCACCAGTCCTCGTCCTTGAGCGAGGTGAACAGCTTCATCAGCTGCTCGTCGTACTCGAGGATCATGCTGGTGGAGCGGTGGTAGGGGGTGGGCTTGCCGTTCTGGGTGTGGAACTTGCCGTTGATGGTGGGGTAGCCGGTCGAGTACGGCGTCTGGATGCCGCGGAAGAAGACGTACATGCCGTTGTACGGCTTGGCGTTGGAGACCTCGACCTCGTTCTGCCAGTCGTCGCCCGGCAGCCGGTTGACCTCGTCGCCCGCCGGGACCGTGTCGAACGGCTGCAGGTCGAAGAACGCGAACCAGTTGCGCACCGCGGCCTCGGCGGCCTTGCGCACGGCGGGGTCCTTGAAGTAGCCGGTGATGTTGTCGTAGCGGTAGTCGAAGTCGATGGGGATGGTGGGCTTGATCGGGGTCTTCTCGTCCTGCTGCACCCGGATCGGCATGGTCTGGGTGCCGGTGGCGCCGGTCGCGTCAGTGGTCTTCATGACCCACTGGTGCAGTTCGTCCTGGCCGCCGCTCTGCTTGGAGTGGATGGCCAGCCGCACGACCTCGCGGTCGGCGGGGCCGGTGAGCGTGAAGGACTTGGTCGCGCCGGTGGCCGTCAGCTCGCTCGGCATGTTGAACATCAGCCTGGAGGTGCCCCTGGCCTGCAGGTCAACCTTCAGCGGGTAGCTGATGCCGGGGACCTTGGGCGCGCGTACCGTCAGCTCGATGTACGGGTTGGCGAGGTAGCCCTGCCAGTCCACGAGCTGGACGCCGTAGTCGTTGACCTTGCGGTAGAAGATGTCGAACACGTCCAGCGCGGGAGCCGCCTGACGGGCGGCGAGGCTGGGGGAGGGGACCGACAGCGCGCCGGCCAGGGCGGCCAGCGCGCTGAGGGTGGCGAACTTCCTCATCGAATCCTTTTCTAGGTGAAGGCCTTCACTTCGAGCAGTCCCACCGAGGCTTGGCCGCTCTCCAGGACCACGCGTAAGCGGGTGGTGCTGATCGGGTTGAAGGTGACCTTGTTGTAGGCGTTGATGGCGATCGGGTAGGTGCCGGGGACGTCGGCGTACGCGCTGCCGTTCCAGTACTGGAGCTTCCAGGAGGCGGGCAGGCGGACGCCGTCGTTGTCGTCGAAGAAGTAGACGTCGGCGGCTTTGAGGGTCTGGGCGGAGCCCCAGGTGAGCTCGGCCCATTGGGTGCCGGTGTTGGGCCAGGTGCCCCAGCGGCGGTTGACGGTGTCATTGGAGCTGGGCGGGTCGATGCCGTCGTTGATCGCCGCCACGCTCTCCCACGGGGAGGTGTACGAGGCGGACGGCGTCGCGCTGCCGGCGACGTTCACGGAGGTCCCGCCGCCGCTGCCGACAGTGAGCTGGAACGTCCTGGTCAGCGGCGTGCTCAGCTTGTCGTAGTCCCGCAGCTGGACGGTGAAGCTGGACGTCCCCGCCGTGGTGGGGGTGCCGCTGATCGTCCCGGTGAACCGGTCGAGGGTGAGCCCCGCGGGCAGGGATCCGCTGGTGACCTGCCAGTCGTAGAACGGCACGCCGCCCTTGGCCTGCAGCGTCTGGCTGTAGGCAGCGCCCGGCGTGGCCGACGGCAGCGAGGTGGTGACGATCGACGGCGGCAGGAACGGGGTCAGGTTGCGGTTGAGCTTCCAGCCCGCGTTCTCGGCCACCAGCAGGGCGAGCTTGGTCAGCATCCACCTGCGGGTGGGGAACAGGTGGGTCCAGCCGCCGCTCTGCCCGCTCAGCCGGTCCCAATAGCGCTGCTCGCCGGGAATGTGGTAGCTGCTGTCGAGGGGGACGGCATAGCCCTGGTACGCCACCACGTCCGGATCGTTGCCGCCGCCCTGCACGTATGAGCGCATGCCGGCCCAGTCGCTGTGGAAGGCCACCGCGTGGCCGTACTCGTGCATGACCAGGCCGTGCACGTCGAGCACCGAGCCGGCGATCTCCGTCTTGTACCAGTCCTCGTCGGCCAGGGAGGTGAACAGCTGCTTGTTCGCCTCGTCGTACTCGAAGATCATCGCGGTCGAGCGGTGCAGCGGGCCCGCGAGCTGCTGGCCGCCCCGGGTGCTGTACTTGCCGTTGGCGGCGGGGTAGCCGGTCGAGTACGGGGTCTGGATGCCGCGGAAGAACACGTACATGCCGTTGTAGGCGGCGTTGTTGGCGACGTTGATGGTGTTCTGCCAGTCGTTGCCCGGCAGGTGGTTGTTCTCCGCCCCGGCCGCCACGGTGTCGAACGGCTGCATGTCGAAGAACCTGAACCAGTCCTTCACCGCCTCCTCGGCGGCGGTCCTGAAGTTCGGCTGGTTGAAGTAGCCGGTGATGTTGTCGTAGCGGTAGTCGAACGTGGTGGGCAGGCTGGGCTGCAGCGCGGTCTTCTCGTCCTGCTGCACCCGGATCGGCATCTGCTGCTGGTACGTCGCGCCTGACGCGTCCCGGATGTTGAGCTTGAGCGTGTAACTTTCATCCTGGCCTGGACCGCGCTTGGAGTGGATCGCGAGGCGGAACGGCTTCTGCTCGGTGGCGCCGGCGAAGGTCAGCGTCTTGGTGGCGCCGGTCGCGGTCAGCTGGCTGGGCAGGTCCATCATGAGCCTGGAGGTGCCCTCGGCCTTGAGGTCGATGGTGACCGGATACCGCACGTCGGCCGGGGGTTTGACGGTGAGCTCGACGTACGGGTTGGCCAGGTAGCCCTGCCAGTCGACCAGCTTGACGCCGTAGTCGTTGACGGTCCTGCCGAACATGTCGACCACCGTGGCGGTGGTCGCGGCGTGCGCTTGTTGCGGCACGCCGCTGAGTAAGGAGGCGAGTAAGGCTGCCGCTACGGTGATTCGCCTGGCGCCCTTAGCGGCCCTCAGGGCATGGCGGGATCCTCGGTCCATCCGGACTCCTCTAAGGATTTTGGGAATAGGTTTTCCCAGGCGCACAGTAAGGTGTTACACAGCACCGGTCAACCCCCGCCCCGGCGGGTCGTCAGGGGGTGGCGCGGCGGGTGGACTCGCGCAGGACCAGGCTGGCCGGGACGATGGTGACGCCGCCGGTCGTCGGGTTGCCCGCGATCGCGTCCAGCAGGTGGCGGGCCGCCAGGCGCCCGATCTCGCCCAGGTTCATGTCCACGGTCGTCAGCGGCGGCCGGCACCCCAGCGCCATCGGCTCCCAGTTGTCGAACCCCACCAGGGCCACGTCCTCGGGCACCCGCCGCCCCCGCTCGCGCAGCGTCTCCGCCACCCCGCGCGCGATCTGGTCGCTCCCGCAGAAGATGGCGTCCACGTCGGGCTCCGCGTGCAGCAGCACGTCGGCTCCCTGCCGGCCCCACTCCTCGCTCCACTGCCCGTACAGGATCTCGCCCGCCGGCGACAGCCCGGCGGAGGCGAGGGCGGTGGTCAGCCCCTGCGCGCGGCGGCGCGCCGCCTGGAAGCGCTGGGGTCCGGTCACGTGGCCGATGCGCATGCGTCCCGTCGCCATGAGGTGGCGGGCGGCCAGCGCTCCGCCGCCCTCGTCGTCCGGGATGATCGAGACGTCCGAGTCGTCGGTGGACTGCGTCATCGCGTACACGACGGGAACGGGCAGGTCGCGGCCGATCCCGGGCCGCGGCTCCGTGCGCCGCCCCGTCACGATGATGCCCTCGACGCGCCTGGCCAGCAGGCGCTCGACGTAGTGCCGCTCCCTGATCGGGTCGTCGCGCGTGTCGCACATGAACACCGAGATCTGGCCCGCGCCCAGCGCGTCCTCGGCACCCAGCATCACCGGGATGCTGAAGCGGCCGAAGCTGTCGCCCGTGACCAGGCCCACGGTGTACGTGCGGCCCGCCAGCAGTCCCTGGGCGAGCGGGTTGGGCCGGAAGCCGAGCCGTTCGGCGGCGGCGAGCACCCGGTCGCGGGTCTCGGTACGCATCCGGCCCCGCCCGTTGAGCGCCTTGGACGCGGTGCCGATCGACACGTCGGCGGCCGCCGCGACATCCCTGATCGTGACGGTTCTCGTTGTCCCATCGGAAGGGTTGGCCAACCGAGTCCCCTTTCGCGGTCACACCCTATTGCGCACAAGCATCCCCTTGACCGGTGATGTATCACACCTTACCCTCCGTTTGAGAAAACCTATTCCCATTGTTTTCTCACCGAGGTCCGAGGTCGAGGAGCTAGATGCAGCAGAGTCCTGTCATTCCGTCCGGCCGGACAGTGTGGCGGCCGCTCGGGATCGAAGACGTGGTCATCACCGCCGGCCCGTTGGCGCGCTGG
The DNA here is from genome assembly GCF_040137845.1 of Nonomuraea sp. B19D2. Taxonomy (NCBI): domain Bacteria; kingdom Bacillati; phylum Actinomycetota; class Actinomycetes; order Streptosporangiales; family Streptosporangiaceae; genus Nonomuraea; species Nonomuraea sp. B19D2. The sequence continues at coordinate 54,749 of NZ_JBEFAK010000028.1, forward strand.
CAGCGGATCAACCACAAGGCCAGCATCCCGCTGGGTCTGGAGCAGATGGAGCGCTCAGGTGCTCTGCCCAACCTGCGCCGCGCGGGAGGAGAGGGCGAGGGGCCGTTCCAGGGCTACCGGTTCCAGGACTCCGACCTCTACAAGCAGCTCGAGGCGATCTCCTGGGAGCACGTCCGCGCGCCCGAGCCCGGCTACGGCGAGTTCGCCGACCAGGCGGCGGCCGTCCTGAAGAAGGCACAGCGGGACGACGGCTACCTCAACTCGCACTACCAGGTCGTCAAGCCGGACAAGATCTACACCGAGCTCGAGTACAGCCACGAGATGTACTGCGCCGGCCACCTGTTCCAGGCGGCGGTGGCGGCCGCCCGCGCCGGGATCGGCGAGGGGGTGGTCGAGGTCGCCAGGCGCCTGGCCGATCACCTGGTCGAGGTCTTCCTGACCGGCGGGAACGACGGCATCGACGGCCACGCGGAGGTCGAGACCGCGCTGGTCGAGCTGTACCGGCTGACCGGCGAGCGTTCCTACCTGGACCTGGCGGCCAAGCTGATCGACAACCGCGGCAAGGGCCTCATCAAGGACAGCGGCATGGGCATGCTGTACGCCCAGGACCACCTGCCGGTACGCGAGGCCGACACCGCGGTGGGCCATGCCGTGCGCCAGCTCTACCTGGAGTCCGGCATCGTCGACGTCTACCTGGAGACCGGTGACGAGTCGCTGCTGGAGTGCTCGCTGCGCCGCTGGGCGGACATGGTCGCCACCAAGACGTACATCACCGGCGGCCACGGCTCGCGCCACGACGGCGAGGCGTTCGGCGAGCGGTACGAACTGCCGCCCGACCGCGCCTACAGCGAGAGCTGCGCCGCCATCGCCAGCATCCACTGGAACTGGCGGCTGCTCCTGGCCACCGGCCAGGGCCGCCACGCGGACCTGATCGAGCGCACGCTCTACAACGCCTTCGCCGCCTCGACCTCGGCCGACGGCGTGCGCTTCTTCTACGTCAACCCGCTTCAGCGCAGGAACGACCTCGTCGAGGACGCCTACCTCGGGCGGCGCAGGGAGTGGTTCGCGTGCGCCTGCTGCCCGCCGAACATCATGCGCCTGGTGGCTTCCCTCGGCGCCTACGTGGCCACCACGACCGACGCCGGCCTCCAGCTGCACCAGTACGTCCCGGGGACCGTCGCCGGGAAGATCCGGATCGAGACCGAGTACCCGTGGGACGGGCTCGTCCGCATCACGGTCGAGGAGGCGGGCGAATGGGAGCTCGCCCTGCGCGTCCCGGCCTGGAGCGAGACCACGTACGTCGACGACCGCCCGGCCCGGGCGGCCGAAGACGGATATTTCCGCATCCGCCGCAACTGGCAGAGCGGTGACACGCTCGAGCTGCGGCTCGACATGACGCCCAGGCTCACCTACCCCCACCGCAAGATCGACGCGGTCAGGGGCTCCGTGGCGCTGGAGCGCGGACCGCTCGTCTACTGCTTCGAGAACGCCGACCAGCCCGAAGGCGTGGAGGTGGACGACCTCGCCCTGAACCCGCAGGCCCCGCTGCGCGTGAAGCCCGTCGACGACCTCGAGGGCGTCGGCCGCACCGTACTGATCGAAACCGACGCCGTCGTCGTGCACCAGCCGGGCGACGGCCTGCCGTACACCACGAAACCCCTGGCGACCAGCACCAGCGTGACCGCGACCGCCGTCCCCTACTTCCAGTGGGACAACCGCGACGGCGGCGCGATGCGGGTCTGGATCCCCCTCGCGTAAGGAAAGACGCGGATGAGAAGACGCGACCTGTTGAAGCTGGGCGGGCTCGCCGCCCTCGGCACCGCAGCGGCTGCCTGCGGCGGCTCGGGCTCCGGCTCGGGCGGGAAGAACGTGCAGCTGCAGTTCATGTACTGGGGCTCGACGTTCGAGAAGGCGGCCGTCGAGCGCATGCTCAAGCAGTACGAGCAGAAGCACGCGGGGGTGACGGTCAAGCCGCTCTACACGCCCGACGAGTACGACGTGAAGCTCAACACGCTCGTGGCCAGCAACCGGCTGCCGGACGCCGGGTATGTGCCGCTGGCGATGTCGTACCGCCTGGGCCAGCAGGGCAAGCTGGTCAACCTGTTCCCCTATTTGAAGAAATATCCGCAGCTGGCCGGATACCTGCCGGACGCGTACCTGTGGAGCGGCCAGGACAACCTGCACGGCGTTGCGACCGCGAACGAGATCGAGCTGCTGTGGTACAGCAAGTCCGCCGTCGCCGCCGCCGGCGTCACGCCGCCCGCCGACGCCGCCTCCGCCTGGACGTGGGACCAGCTCGTCGAGAACGCCTACAAGCTGACGATCGACCAGAACGGCAAGCACCCGGACGAGTCGGGCTTCGACTCGAAGCAGATCAAGCAGTTCGGCATCTCCAGCAGCATCACCTACGGTGCGGCCTGGTACGGGTTCCTGCGCAGCAACGGCGTGGACTTCGCCGACGAGGCCGGCAAGAAGTGCCTGCTCGACACGCCCGAGGCGATCCAGGTGTTCCAGAACCTGCAGGACCTCATCTACAAGCACCGCGTCGCGCCCGGCCCCGGCCAGCTCGCCGCGACCGGCGACGACGCGCCGGGCACCAACATCCTGCTCAAGACCAAGCGGGTGGCCATGGTGGTGGACGGCCACTGGAGCCTGCTCGACATGAACGAGAGCAAGGTGGACTACGGCATCGGCGTGCTGCCTAAGTACAAGGAGCCGTTCACCGCCACGCAGGTGGCGGGCGCGTCGGCGGTGTTCGCGGGGAGCAAGCACGAGCAGGAGGCGGTCGAGCTGTTCGCCTTCCACAACGACCCGCGCTACGTCGACCTGTTCGCCAAGGGCCTGTGGATGCCGCAGGAGAAGAAGTACTACGAGGACCAGGCGGCCATCGACTCCTGGACCAAGAACGACCTGCACCCGCCGGAGTTCCGCACGGCCGTGGTGGACTACGCCCGCGCCCACGGCGCGCCCACGTTCGGCAACCGCGTCAAGAACATGTCCACCATCAGCAGCGACGTGCTGACCCCCGCGCTCCAGGAGATCGAGACCGGCAAGCGCCCGGCCGCCGAGATCCTCAAGGAAGTCGCACCGAAGATCACCAGCATGCTCCAGGGCTGGCAGCACACCCAGGAGCTCTGATGCGCCGCCTCGAAACGCGCTGGGGCATCCTGATGGCGCTCCCCGCCATCCTGGGGTTCGTCATCTTCACCATCGGCCCCATGGTGGCCTCGGCGTTCTTCAGCCTGACCGACTGGACGATCGGCGCCAGCCCGTCGTTCATCGGCCTGGACAACTACACCGCGATGGTCCACGACGAGCTGTTCTGGAAGTCGCTGAGTACCACCACGTACTACACGCTCGGCGCGGTCCCGCTGGTGCTGATCGTCAGCTTCGCCGTGGCCATGCTGCTCAACCAGAAGGTGCGCGGCCTGGCCATCTGGCGGACGATCTTCTACCTGCCGACGCTCGTCCCGGCCATCGCGAACGTCGTGCTCTGGATCTGGATCTTCAACCCGGACTTCGGCCTGCTGAACTCCCTGCTCCGGCAGGGCGGCCTGCCCGGCTCCCAGTGGATCTACAGCGAGTCGACGGCCGTGCCCTCGATGATCATCATGAGCACCTGGGGCTTCGGCAACACCATGGTGATCTTCCTGGCCGGGCTCCAGGGCGTGCCGAGGCACCTGTACGAGGCCGTGTCGATCGACGGCGGCGGCGCGTGGCGGCGCTTCTGGCACGTCACGCTGCCGATGATGACGCCGACCATCTTCTACAACCTGGTGGTCGGCGTCGTCGGCACCTTCCAGGTCTTCAACCAGGCGTACGTGATGACCGAGGGCGGGCCGAACCACGCCACGCTCTTCTACGTCTACTACCTGTTCCGCAAGGCGTTCACCGAGAGCGAGATGGGCTACGCCAGCGCGCTCGCCTGGACCCTGTTCATGATCATCATGGTGGTGACGTTCCTGATGTTCAGAAACGCCCGCCGCTGGGTCTACTACGAGATGGCAGGCGCCCGATGACCGCCCTGGCAACCCCGGACAAGACCCGCGCGGCCCGGGTGGCTCCCACCGAGGGGCTGCGCAAACCCCGCAGGTACGGCCGGGCCCTGCTGTACGTGGCGCTGGTGGCCGGGTCGATCCCGACCCTGCTGCCGTTCGTCTGGCTGGTGCGCAGCGCGCTCATGCAGGACGCGCAGATGTTCGTCTCACCGCCCCAGTGGATCCCCTCGCCGTTCCAGTGGTCGAACTTCACCGAGGCGCTCACCACACAGCCGTTCGGCCGCTACTTCGTCAACACGCTGGTCATCGCCGTCATCAGCGTCCTCGGCACGGTGCTGACCTGCGCGGTCGCGGCCTTCAGCTTCTCCCGGCTGCGCTGGCGCGGGCGCAACGTCGTCTTCGCGCTGCTGCTGAGCGGCGTGATGCTGCCGTACGCGGTGACGCTCATCCCGACGTTCGTCATGTGGCAGGAGCTGGACGCGATCGACACGATCGCGCCGCTCACGGTGCCCAGCTGGTTCGCGGGGGCGGGCGGGGGTGTGTTCAACATCTTCCTGCTCAGGCAGTTCTTCCTGACGATCCCGTTCGAGCTGGACGAGGCCGCCTATATCGACGGGGCCTCCCCGTGGCGGGTGTTCTGGACGATCGTCATGCCGCTGTCCAAGCCCGCGATCATCGTGGTGACCATCTTCACGTTCATCGGCACCTGGAACGACTTCCTCGGGCCGCTGCTTTACCTGCAGAGCGAGGAGAACTACACGCTGTCGCTGGGACTGGCCTCGTTCCAGAGCATGTACATCACCCAGTGGGGGTACCTCATGGCGGCGTCGGCGGCGGTGATCGCGCCGATCGTCGCGCTCTTCTTCTTCCTGCAGCGGTACTTCATCGAGGGGGTCACCCTGACGGGCATCAAGAACTAAGAGCTATCCCGCGGATCGGGGTAGTCCGGCTGGCGATGACGTCTGTCCGGCGTGGTCCCCTGGGCGGATCGGGCAAGCGCCTGGTGGCGGTGGGGGGCGGCACCTCGGCGATCCTGGAGCGGTGCGGGTCGCCGCTCACCTCCCAAGCCGTGGGGCCCAAGCTGGAGTGGCTGCGGGCTGTACGAGCTCTACCGCGACCTGTACGAGGCGACGTCCCACATTGCCAACGAGCTCGCGGGGCGTTAACGGGCGCTGCTCCGGCGCGGGTGGAGCTCGGCCGGCAGGACGATCGTGGCGGGTTTGGCGGCCGGGGTCGCGATGCGGTCGACCAGGAGGCGGGCGGCCATCCGGCCCAGCTCATAGGTCGGCTGCGTCACCGTCGTGGGCGAGGGATGCACCAGGTCGGCCCACGGGATCTCGTCGAAGCCGACCAGCCCCATCTGCCCGGGCACGTCCACCCCGCGCTCGGTCAGGCAGCGCAGCGCACCCACCGTCATCAGGTTGTTGGCCACGAACACCGCGTCGGGAGGCTCGGGAGAGGACAGCAGTGCGGCCATGGCGTCGTAACCCCCCTGCTCGCGGAAGTCCGTGCGGACGATCACCGGCGGCGTGGACACGGCGGCGGTGTAGCCGCGCAGGCGCAGGTCGGCGGTGCTCACGCCCTCGGGCCCCGCAATGCACGCGATCCGCCGGTATCCGGCCGCGCGCAGATGCTCCACGGCCGTGCGCGCGCCCGCCTCGTTGTCGACCACCACCGTGTCCACGTCGCCGCGGGGCAGCTCGCGGTCGACGGCGACGACCGGGATGGGCGATTCGATCAGGGTCTTGGCCGCCTTGACGCTCCCCGACGAGGAGATGATCACGCCGGCCATCTGCTCGCTCAGCGCCGCCGCGACGTACGTCTCCTCCTTGACCGGGTTCTCGTCGCTGTTGCACAGCACGACCGAGTAGCCCTCCTGCTGGGCGACGTCCTCGATGCCGCGGACCATGGCGGTGAAGAACGGGTTGCCGATGTCGGAGATGATCACTGCCCAGAGTGTCGTACGGCTGCGCCGCAGGTTGCGCGCCACCGCGTTGGGGCGGTAGCCGAGCTCACGGACCGCGGTGAGCACCCGCGCGACCATGGCGGGGTCGACGGTCCGGGCGCCGTTGAGCACGCGGGAAACGGTGGCGGCCGACACGCCGGCCTCGCGCGCGACATCGTAGATAGTGGGCATCGACTCCAAGTTTCTACCATCGCGGAGCCCCGTACCCCGTCCTCGCGTGGACCGGGTCGAGGTCCTGGTCCGGGAATCGCTTTCCGTCCATGATCATACTTCCACATTTCTAGAAATATTGAAATATGGGGGTTTAGCTGGATAAATGCCCGACTCAAATCCTGACAAGTCGGGGCTTGACGGGTGTCAGGCCGTGATTGTACGTTCATCCAGAAATCGATTGCTCAGACCTCTTCTCCCTTCACCCCCACCCTCACGGCCTCCTGACTGCCGCGCGCTCAGGGGTCCCGCACCGCCAGGAGAAGTCATGTTCCCGATCGTTCGACGATGTCTGGCCACGGGCGCGCCTGCCTGGTCGGCGGACATCGGCAAGCGGGTCGCGGTGCTCCACGACGATCGGCGGCTCTACCCGGAGGTCTACACCGCCAACCGGGTCAGGAACCTGAGCGTGATCAGCCAGGGCGGCGTGGTCTACAACAGGCCGCCCAACCGCTACATCTACGCGTCCTGGACGGAGTACACCTTCGAGTTCTACGAGTCGCCCACGCCGTGCGGCCCCTGGAAGCACTTCTCGGGCAAGGACTTCGGCGGCTACCCGTGGACCAGGACCAAGCACGGCGGTTACGCCACGACCATCCCGTCGAAGTACATCAGCGCCGACGGCAAGTCGATGTGGCTGCAGTCGAACGTCTGCCCGTGCGGCGGCGGCTTCCCCGACGGGGAGCACTGGGCGTACACGTTCTCGCTGCGCTAGATGCGCCTCGAGCCGCACGTGGACACCACCCCGGGCAACGTGCCGGACGGAGCCAGGAACCTGGCCCGCGAGCCGGGCACCGTGGGCATCGAGCGGGCCACGCATTTCGGCAACACCGCGTTCTACAACGACGGCGACAAAGGGCAGAACGAGGACGACTGGAACGACGAGCGCAAGGGCGCGAGCTGGTGGGGCTACACCTGGCCGCGCGCATATCTGATGAACAAGGTCGTGTTCACCGGCGGGCAGATGTTCGGCGACGGCGGCTGGTTCGCCCAGGACCTGCGGGTGCAGGTGCGCAGGAACCACCAATGGGTGGACGTGAGCGGGCAGCGCGTCACGCCGGACTACCCGTACGACAACACCCGGCACGACCGGGATGCCGCTCGGCGGCTCGCCGGCGGATCTCACCGGTGACGGCAAGGACGACGTCGTCGCGTTCACGCACGGGCCGGGCGCGGACGTGTGGGCGGCCGCCTCCACCGAGACGGGCTTCGGCACGTCCGGCGGGCGCGTCCACCGAGCAAGACGGTGATGCGCCCGTCACGCCGCCATCACGGTGTGGTGACACGGTCCTGGCCAGGCTGGGTGATTACAGGAAGGGAGACCAGGATGCGCATCGAGAAATGCCTGATGCTGGCTGGTCCAGCGCTTCTCGCCGCTGTCGCACTCGGACCGGCCGGGGTCGCGGCCTCGCCTGCTCAGGCCGTTGCCCAGACGAGCACGCAGGTCGTGAGCCAGCCGCCGGGAGACGAGCAGGAGCAGTACGACCGCGGCAGGAACGCCGGTTTCGCCGACGGTCAAGCTGACTGCCAAGGTGACAGGCCTTACGACCGCATGCGCATGCACATGCGGAAGCACATGCGCATGGGCATGGGCCCCTATGAGCGCGGCTTCATGGAGGGGTACCACTCGGGCTACCACGGCTGTGCTCAACCCCAGTGACCTCCGGCCTCAAGACGGGGATCCCACCCCCCGCCGGCGGGTGGGATCCCCCTTTGTTTCCCCAGACGGTCCTCCCGCTGAGCAGCGGCTGCATGGGAAGGTCCCGGCCCGCGTACGGGTCGTGGTGCCGCGCTCACGCGCTGTGCTGCCCGGTTGGTGCTCAGCTCGGCAAGGTCACCGGGGTCCGGGTGTCCGGGGACGGCGTCATCGCCGAGCTGCTCTCGTTCGGGCGGGGACTGGCGGGGATGCATGACGTGGACGACTATCCGGACGCGCGGACCATTCAGGGCTGGTCATCTATCGCTACGATTCCCCGCTGTTCTTCGCCAACGCCGAGGATTTCCGGCGCCGCGCGCTTGCCGCGGTCGACCAGCACGAGGGCCCTGTGTCGTGGTTCGTGCTCAACGTCGAAGCCGATGTGGAGGTGGACGCCATGGCTCTGGACGCGGTGGAGTCGCTCCGCGCCGAACTGACTCGCCGGGGCATCGTGTTCGCCATGGCCAGGGTCAAGCAGGATCTGCGTACCTCGCTCGACGCGTTCGGCTTGACGGAGGCCATCGGAGCGGACCTGCTGTTCCCGACTCTGCCGACCGCCGTGGCCGCCTACCAGCGATGGCAGGCCCCGTGACGGGACCATGTGCGCAGATGTCCGTTTCGGGAAGGAGGAGGGAAGGGGAGAGCTCTGTGAAGGAGGCCCGGTGATGGCCGGACCGATCGTGGTCGGCGTGGACGGCTCCGAGTCGGCGAACGCGGCGGTGGAGTGGGCGGCGGTCGACGCCCGGCGCAGACGGCTGCCACTGAAGGTCGTGCATGTGTGCGAACGGCGGCCGGGTGGTGTCGAGGGCAGGAAGTACTGCCTCGGCGTGCTGGAAGCCGCCGCCGGCAGCGCTCGCGCGGTGAGCGGGGATGTCGAGGTGAGCACCGAGCTGGCCGATGAGAATGTCGTCGAATTCCTGATCGGCCAGTCGGCGTCGGCTGATTCCCTGGTGCTGGGCAGCCGGGGATCGGGGGGATTCGCGGGATTGGTGCTCGGCTCGGTCGGCCTGGCGGTCGCGGGGCATGCCGAGGGACCGGTGGTCATCGTCCGCGGGCCTGTCGCCGCGGAGCACGGCCAGATCGTGGTCGGCGACGACGGCTCCGAAAGCGCGCAGGCAGCAATGACGTACGCCGTCGAGCAGGCGCGTGCCCGCCACGCACGGCTGCTCGCCATTCACGCGTGGCAGGCGCCGCTCGTCTCTGCCTACGCCCCGGACTACGGTCTCCTGCTGGAGGACGCTTTCCAGGAGGAGGCCCGTGCGGCTCGGGAGCGGACGAACCGGTGGCGCACGGAGAACCCTGACGTTGAGATCACGGAACAGCACGTGAGAGAGCATCCGGTGCCCGCCCTCAGCGAGGCCTCGGGCACAGCTGACCTGGTCGTGGTCGGTTCGCGTGGGCTGGGCGCTTTCGCCTCCGCGGTGCTCGGCTCGGTCAGCCACGGTGTGCTGCACCGTGCCGCGTGCCCGGTCGCGGTGGTACGGCCACGCGCCAGGAAGTCATGAGCGCCTCTGGACGCCCAGGAGTTCCGAGGCTCGGGCGTCCCTTCAGGACCGCGCCGCGGCCAGGCACTCCGCGGCGCGATCGGGGTTCGACGAGGGAGCCGGTGCGGCGTCAGAGCGTGAAAACGTGCTCGGCCTCGTCGCGGTGGGTGGTGTGCAGCTCCCAGTAGACGGGGGCGATCTCCTTGGGCTGGGCCGTCGGAAAGCCGGGGATGACGGACAGGCCGATCGACACGTCGATGCCGACGTGGGCGGCCTGGATGCCGGTTCCGGTCAGTTCCTTGTGCAGGTTGATCACCCAGTTGCGCAGGGCCGCGGCGGCGGCGTTGACGTTGCCGACCTGCGGGACGGGGTCGATCGAGCCGGCGCCGGTGGTGTAGAGCAGGGTGCCCGCGCCGGCCTCGCGCATCGCCGGCAGTACCGCCTTGGTGGCGGCGATGGCGCCGTAGAGCTGAAACTCCATCTCGTGCTGCACATGCGAGGGTTCGGTCTCGGACGGAGTGGTCAACGCGGTGGCGCCGAGCGTCCCGACGGGGGAGTATTCCAGGACGTCGATGCCGCCGAACTGGGTGGCGGCGGCCTTGAGCGCCTGGGCGAGCGCGTCGCGGTCGAGCACGTCCGCGGGGAACGCGGCGGCGGTGATGCCCTCGGCGGTGAGCCGGCCGACGAGATCGTCCAGCTTGGCGCGGTTGCGGGAGATCAGGGCTACGTCGAAGCCGTGGGAGCCGAAGGTGCGGGCGATGGCCAGCCCCAGCTGGGGGCCGGCGCCGACGATGGCGATGGTGGGCATGATCAGATCTCTTTTCGTTGCCTTGGACAAGAGCGATGGATGCAAGGACCCGAGGTCAGGAGCAGGTGACGGCGAGCTTGCCGAGCGCGCCGGCGCCGAAGGCGGCGAACGCCTCGGGTGCCCGCTCCAGCGAGTAGGTGGCGGTGACCGGCACGCGCAGCGCGCCGGAGGCGGCCTGCTCGGCCAGGACGGCCAGGGTCTGCCATGATCGTGTGCACGGTGACGTTCCCGCCGTGGACGCTGTCCTTGACGGCGTCGGCGGTCAGGCCGAGGGTGGAGGCGAGGCGGCCGCCCGGCCGCAGCAGGCTCGCGAGCTGAACGCCGTCGCCCGCCAGGTGCAGCACAGCGTCCACACCCTCGGGGGCGAGGGCGCGGACCTCGGCCGGCAGGTCGCCGGCGAAGTCCACGAGGTGGACCGGCGTGCCGGTCAGGCCGGCGACGAAGTCTGCCTCGGCGCCGGGGCGGGCGGTGGCGATGACGCGGGCGCCGCGGGCGGCGGCCAGCTGCACGGCCAGCGCGCCCACTCCGCCGGTGGCACCGGAGATCAGCACCGTCTCGCCGTCGGCAGGGGCGACGGCGTTGAGGCTGTCCAGCGCCGCGGTGCCGGCCACGCCCAGCGCGCCCGCCTCCTGCACGGACAGGCCGTCGGGGACGGGGGCCACGCCGTAGCCGGCGGACACGGTGACGTACTCGGCCAGCGAGCCGGTGCCCAGGAACGGCTTGATCACCACGCCGAAGACCGCCTGCCCGACCTCGAAACCGGCCACGCCCTCGCCCAGAGCCTCGACGGTGCCCGCGAAGTCCTTGCCGATCACCAACGGAAAGCGGTGCTCCATCGCCCCTTGCAGGTAGCCGGCCGCGGTGGCGGCGTCGAAGCCGTTGACGGAGGAGGCGGCCACCTTCACCAGCAGCTCACCGGCCTCAGGGCGGGGAGTGCCGACCTCGGTCACGGCCGGGGTCGCGGGGACGGAATCCAGGGTCACAGCACGCATGATCTGCACCTTTCGAAAGTGGAACGGCCTGCCCGTTTCATGTAGACAGCTTAACACGAAACTGGGTAGCCTGTTCCAATTAGGTAGGATGGAATCATGACACCCGCCGCAGACCCCGACTCGTCCCTGGACCGGCAGCCCGAAACGGGGCTGCGCGCCGACGCCGAACGCAACCGCGAGCGCATCCTGGCCGCCGCCCGCCGCCTGTACGCCAGCCACGGGCTCGGCGTCTCCATGGCCTGCATCGCCCGCGAAGCAGGCGTCGGCAAGGCCACCCTGTCGCGCCGCTTCGCCACCCCGGAAGAACTCATCAACGCGGTCTTCGCCGACCGCATGGACGCCTACGCCGCCGCCACCGCCGAAGCCCTCGCCGACCCCGACCCCTGGCACGGCTTCACCAGCTACATCCACACGGTGTGCGCCATGCAGGCCGCCGACCGCGGCTTCGCCGACGTGCTGACCATGACCTTCCCCGCCGCCAAGGCGCTGGAAGGCCGCCGCGCCGAGGCCTACGACGGATTCCTCGAACTCATCGCCCGCGCCCAGGCCACCGGCCACCTGCGCGCCGACTTCACCCCACAAGACCTCGTCATCTTGCTCATGGCCAACGCCGGCGTCGTCGCCGCCACCCAAGATGCCGCCCCCGACGCCTGGCGCCGCCTGGTCGGCCAGATGCTGCGCGCCTACGCGGTCCCCGGCACCGACCTTCCACCTCTGGAGCAGGCTCCTGCACACACCGCGCTGTACCGGGCCATGGTCCGCCTCACCCGCCCCGCCGCCGGCCCTCATGGAGACGTGGAGCGACCAGACGGCCGGTGACGTCGCCAAACGATCGTCTTGGAGCTGTGCGCTGTGGCGTCAGCGGTCAGTGCTCCAGCGGGATCTTCTCCCCGCCGTACGCCTTCGACATGCGTGCGCGCAACGTGCCGAGCGGCCCGCGCATGCCCTTCGGCGGGATGCCCGAGCTGTCCTGGTCCACCGGTAACGGCCTGGAAGAAGGCCGCTGGCATCGTCCAGGCCGGAGCCCTGTCCTGGCCGCCACGGCTGGGCCCGTCGACCTGCCCGCCGAATCAAGCTCGCCAGGAAGAGCCCCGGCCTCGGAAGAGGCGGCGTGGCCGCCGTCGACCGCCGTGGCACCGCCACTGGCGCTGGATGCTCGCCTTCGTCAGTGACCCGATAGCCCGGTCACGCGTCTCCCGGCGGCCGGTAGTCGTACCAGTCGAAGCTCACGCTGCCGCCTGTGGCGTACATTCCGATCACCCTTCCGGTGAAGCCGGTGGCGACCTCGGTCGACAGGTACCGCCCGTCGAGCTCAGCCAGTACGTCTGGCTGGGCTGCGTCGATCGTCATCGTCACGGTGTCCGGACCGGTGGCGACCACGCCCAGCGGGTCGCCGGTCAGCTGATCGCGGCCGGTGACGGTCGGTGGCAGCACATCTGTGGTGCGGAAGTCGATGATGAGATCAAGTGGGCCCGGTGGCACCGTCCGATACGCCACGCAGTGGCTCACCGGGCCGATCCGGGCGATGACCCGTGCTTGTCCTCCGCCGACCTCCAGGTCGTAGTGGTGCGCCTCGTCGAGGCGCACCGACAGGCCGCCACACCCCGTGCCGGGATCCAGCCGAGCCGCCACTCGCACGTCGTGGTGCTGTTGCCGACGGCCCAGGAAGGTGGTGCCGGGCCGGTCCAGCGTGTCGCCGGTGGCCCGCAATGTGAGCCAGCCCGGCCGTTCGGTCAGCGACCACGCGTGTGGCGGGCGGCTTCGGGGTGAGATCCAGCGCGGCGACAGCGCCGTGGCATCGAAGTCGTCACGCTCGGGTTCGGCCGGCAACGGGTTCCAGGCCCGAGGCGCCTGGCCGTGCTCTTCAATCGGCCCGACGACCGGCCAGTCGTCGACCCAGGTGACGGGGGCGAGGAACGTCTCACGGCCGAGGACGTGGTGGTACGGGAAGCGCCCCTTCGGCCGGATCCCCAACAGCACCATCCACCAGTCGCCCTCGGGCGTGTCGACCAGGTCGGCGTGGCCGATCGCCTGGATCGGCCTGTTGGTGCTGCGGTGGGAGAGGATGGGGTTGGCCGGTGCGGGCGTGAACGGTCCGCGTGGCGATCGAGCGCGGGCGACCGATATCGCATGCCCGGTGTGCGTCCCTCCTTCGGACATCAGCAGGTACCACCAGTCGCCACGGCGGTACAGGTGGGGCCCCTCCGGCCAGGCCAGGCCCGTGCCGGACCAGACCGGCCACGGTCCTTCCACGATGACGCCGCGCTTGGGGTCGATGCGCGCCTGTTGCAGTCCGGAGAAGGTGCAGTAGCACGTTCCGTCAGAGTCCCAGGCCAGGTCCGGATCGATCCCCGGCAGGTCGATCCAGACCGGGTCGCTCCACGGGCCTTCGGCGCGTTCGGCGGTGACCAGGAAGTTGCCTCGCCCTGTGACGTTCTTGGTGATCATCCAGAACAGACCGTCATGGTGGCGGAGGGTCGGCGCCCAGATACCTCCCGAGGCGCGTACCGACGGCGGCAGGTCCAGTTGTTCAGGCCTGTCCAGGATGTTGCCGATCTGCCGCCAGTGCACCAGGTCCCGGCTGTGGAAGATCGGGACACCGGGGAAGTACTCAAAGCTGGAGCAGGCCAGGTAGTAGTCCTCACCGACCCGGCAGATGCTGGGGTCGGGGTGGAAGCCGCCGATGATGGGATTGCGGTACTCGGGCATGACCGGAGGTCCTTCGTCGTGCGGATCAGAGGTCAAAAGGGTTCCAGCCGTCCGAGCCGGCGAGGTACTTCTGAGGGGTGTGGTTCTCCGCGTCGGCGTCGGTCAGCTGAGGACGGTTGCCATTGACGGCAGCCCCGGGTCCGCTGTTGCGATACTCGGAGAACCGGGCGGCGGTCCAGGAGTTCGCGGACATGTTGATCCATGGTTGTGCGGTGGCGATGGTGGCCGACAGCCACGATTCCCGGTACACCACCTGCGCATCCGGGTACCACGGCCGGCCGAGTTGGGTGACGTTGTCGGCGGCGCCGGTGATGGTCGACCGGTAGAACAAGAAGCCGTAAGTGCTCTCGGCCGGAGTGCTCGCCGCGGTGATCGGACCGCCGGTGAGCCGCTTCTGGTAGATGTCGCAGCGGTCGAAGACAGCGCTGGCCGCGCCGAAGATGAAGTCGACGGTGCCTTCCACGTAGCAGTTCCTGAAGTAGGCACGGCCGCCACGGGCGTAGAGGGTGTCCTGGTCGCCGAGCACGCGGACGTCGCGATAGACGGCGCGGTCCGCCCGGGTGTACAGCGCCACCGCCTGCCCGCCGCTGGTGGCAGTGCTCTCGTCGAAGTCGTTGGCGATGGTCAGGTTGCGGGCGGTGAAGTCGTGGCCGTAGACGAACATGGTCGAACTGCCCGTTGTGCCGTACTGTCCGGCGTGGCGGTTGTTCACGATGACGGTGCTGTCGGGGGAGCGGCCAAGCCCGCGCAGCGTGATGTATGGCTTGTTCGACGGCACCGTGACGATCTCTCGATAGGTGCCGGGGGCGACGGTGATGGTGACCGGGCCGGTGTTGCCGCTCGGCACGGCGTCGATGGCGGCCTGGACGGTGGTGTACATCCCGCTGCCGTCGGTGGCCACGGTCGGCGGTGGCGTGGCGGTGGCCGGTGACGTCGCCGCGACCACCGCGCCCGCCGGCAGCACCAGCGCAGCGGCGGCAAGGATGATCCAGCGGCTTACCCTGCCGAGGTTCGGTGTTCTCATGAATGTCCTCATCATCTGTTGGAGACTGGCCCTTCACGTGGTGCTTCTGTCCGGCGATGAAGGCGGACCACGCTGCGATGAAGGTGAATGTCGCCGCGGTAGCGCCTGGCCTTACCTGCCGATCGAGTCCTGCGGGCCGGAGCAGGCGGCCAGCACCTCGGGAAGGGCGGTGGCGGGGTCGACGGTGTAGGCGTAGAACCGCGTCGGGTCGAAGGCGGCCCCCTGCTCCTTGATGAGGCCGTCCCGCCAGGAGCTCGTGCCGGTGACGACGTTGCCTCGCTGGACCAGCTCGCCGGCGGGGTCGACGAAGTAGGGGTCGGCCACGTTGTGGAAGAGGCTGTGCTCGATCACGGCCCTGGTCTCGCCACGCGCCCAGTTGCCGTATGACCTGATGTCCTGCAGGTAGTTGCTGTACATGTGCATGTTGAGCAGGTTGCCGCCGCTGGGATTGCGCTGGTTGGTGCGGGCGAACCAGTTGTGGTGGAGAGTCATCCGCGTGATGAGGTTGGCCGTCCACCCGATGCCGAGGGTCTTGTTGTTCTCCAGGAACTGGTTCCACGACACCGTGATGTCGGTGGCGTCCTTGCGGCTGTCGAGCAGGCCGTCGTTCATCCGGGCGAGCCGGTTGTGGTCGATCCAGACCTTCTTCGCGGAATCGATCTGGATGGCGTCGTAGTCGAAGTCCTTGTCATCCGGGTCGTCCTCGGGCATGAGGGTGTCGCGGATCGTCAGGTTCCGGATGATCACGTTGCTCGTGGTCGCGCCGAGGAAGAAGCCGCCGCCAACGATCTCACCTGCCGTTCCGACCCCGATGATGGTCTTGTTGGAGGCGACTTTGAGCTCGGTGCCCTTCGGGCTGATCTCGATCGCCCCGGCGACCTTGATGATGTACGGCTCGGCGGCCGTGACGTAGGTGTTCAGCTCCTCCTGGGTGGTTACGGTGACGACCTGGCCGCCCCGGCCCCCGGTGGTGCCCGCGGCGAAGCCGTCGGCCTGGTCGGTCCAGTGGCGCGGCCCGCCCACCGGGCGGAAGGTCCAGAGCCGGTCGGCGATCTGGTACTTGCCGTCGCCCGCGTAGGTCAGGGTGACCTCGGCGGAGCTGCGGTTGGCGCCGTTGACCAGGCGGACCTGGCCGCCCGCCGCGGCTTGCAGGCGGAGCTCGGCGTCCTGGCCGCGGCAAGGCCGTTCCCGGAGCTTGATGTCCAGGCACTGGCCGGTCCCGGCGTTGACGATGTGGTAGCCGCCGCCCACGTGGCCTGCGGCTGAGGCCGGGGTCGCGGTGGCGGCGAACAGGGTCAGGGTGGCAGCCGCCAGGGCGGCATGACGCGCAGTGGTCACAGGGGGGTTCGCTTTCCTGAGGGAGATCCGGCCGTGCTGATCTCAGCAGTCGCCACGGCCGTGAGCCTGAGCGGCGAGGTGCCCTCACTGTAGGAAGCCCGCGGAATTACCGTCAATGGCTTTCCTTAATATTTGTTTCACAGATTGACGTAACCGGAAACGCGGCCGTAGCCTCCTGGCAACCCCCCGTGCGAAGGGCAAGACGACTGATGATTTCCAGAAGAGACATGCTGCGTACCGCCGGTCTGACCGGGCTCGGTCTGGCCGTGGCCGCCTGTGGCCGTGGTTTCGGAGGCGGCGGCAGCGAGGCGGCCTCCGGCAAGATCGAGCTGAACATGGTCTGGTGGGGCGACGCTTTCCGCGCCCAGAAGACCCAGGCCGCGCTCGACCTGTTCATGAAGGCCAACCCGGGCATCACCATCAAGACCGAGTACCAGGACAGCGGCCCCTACAAGGACAAGCTGGCCACCCGCTTCGCCGCCGGCAACCCGCCGGACCTGATGATGATGCGGATGGACAGCCTGCGGGAGTACGCCGACCGCAAGTCGCTGCTCAACCTCAATGACCACCCCGGCATCGTGGACACCGCCAACCTCAGCCCCGCCGCGCTGAACCTGAGCAAGGTCGGCGACGCCGTCTTCGGCATCCCCTCGGGGCTCAACGCGATCGGCTTCATCGTCAACAAGACGATCACCGACCAGTACGGCGTGGCCATCCCCGACGGCAATACCTGGAGCTGGCAGGACCTGGCCAAGTTCGCCAAGGAGGTCACCGACAAGAGCGGCAAGAAGGTCTACGGCACCCTGGTGGACGCGGCGACCCTGGCCAACCTGGTCGTCTACACCTCCCAGCAGGGTGAGGACCTCTTCACCCCAGACGGCAAGTTCGGCGTCAGCGAGGCCACGCTCACCGCGTGGTTCCAGATGTTCGAGGACATGCGCAAGGAGGGCGGCTTCCCGCCCGCCGGATTCGTCGAGACGATCGGTTCCTCGCCCGACCAGTCCTACATCGCCAAGGGCTCCGTCGCCTCGCAGATCATCCCGACCAACGGCTTCCTCGGCTACAACAAGGCCGCCGGCGGCAACCTGGTGCTGCTGGGCATCCCCGGCGAGGCCACCGCCAAGCGGCGCGGCACGAACATCGGAACCCCGGCGCTGTGGTCGATCGCAGCCTCCTCCAAGCACCCGAAGGAGGCGCTGCAACTGCTCAACTTCCTCATCAACGACGTGGAGGCCAACAAGGCCATGGGCACCACCCGCGGCGTGCCCGCCAGCACCGTCGTCGCCGACGCGATCAAGCCGACGCTGGAGAAGGACGACCAGGTGGCCACCGACTACCTGATCGGCCTGCAGAAGCAGACACTGGTCCCCGTCCCGCCCTACCCCAAGGGCGCCAGCGGCATCCAGGACGAGCTCACCGCGGTCGCTCCCGAGGTCGAGCACGGGCGGCTGACCCCGGCCGAGGCCGCCAAGAAGGTCATCGACGCGGCGACGAAGGCCCTGTCGCAGTGACGCTCGCGCCTGTGAAGCACCCGGCCGTGTCCGAGGCGCCGGTTTCGCCACCCAAGGCGGCGAAACCCCCTCAGGACCGGTCGGGCTACCTGTTCATCCTGCCCTGGTTCCTCGGGATGGCCTTCACGATCATCCCGTTCTTCGCCTCGCTCTTCCTGGCCTTCACCGACTACAACCTGCTGAACGTCCCGAACTGGATCGGCCTGGAGAACTTCGCCGAGATGTTCTCCGACGACACCTGGTGGCAGTCGGTCAAGGTCACGTTCGTCTACACCTTCGTCTCGGTGCCGCTGTCGCTGGCCGCCGCGCTGGGCGTCGCCATGCTGCTCAACCGGGGCGTGCGCGGCCTGCCGGTCTATCGGGCGATCTTCTACCTGCCCTCGCTGCTGGGCGGGAGCGTGGCGCTGGTGCTGCTGTGGCGCTACATCTTCGGCCTCAACGGCATCGTCAACGCCTTCCTCGGCTTCTTCGGCATCGAGAAGATCGGATGGACCTCCGACCCGGACTTCGCCCTCACCACGCTGATCATCCTGCACATCTGGACGTTCGGCTCCCCAATGGTGATCTTCCTGGCCGGCCTGAAGCAGATCCCGGCGATGTACTACGAGGCCGCCGCCATCGACGGTGCGACCAAGTGGCAGCAGTTTCGCAAGATCACGCTGCCGCTGCTCAGCCCGATCATCTTCTTCAACCTGATCCAGTCGCTGATCTCCTCCTTCCAGACCTTCACGCAGGGGTTCATCTTCAGCGGCGGCAAGGGCGGGCCGGCGAACTCCACGATGTTCTACAACCTCTACCTGTACAAGCAGGGGTTCGAGCAGTTCCACATGGGCTACGCCTCGGCGATGGCCTGGATGCTGCTGATCATCATCGCGGCGTTCACCGGCCTCAACTTCCTCCTGGCCAAGCGGTGGGTGCACTATGACAACTGACGAGAGCTACATCGAGCGCATCGGCAACACCCGCCGCAAGCGCTTCACCAAACACCTGCTGCTCTGCCTGGCGAGCATCGTCATGCTCTACCCGTTGCTGTGGCTGGTGTCCAGTTCGGTCAAGCCGACCGAGATCGTCTTCAAGGACCTCTCGCTCTGGCCCGCCGAGTGGGACTTCTCCAACTACACCGAGGGCTGGACGGCCCTGGAGTTCCCCTTCGACCTCTACCTGGTCAACTCGGTCGTCATCGTCGTGCTGAGCATCCTGGGCAACCTGCTGTCGTGCTCGCTGGCCGCCTACGCCTTCGCCCGGCTCAACTTCCGTGGCCGCAAGCTGTTCTTCGCGCTGACGCTCGGCACGATGATGCTCCCCGGTCACGTGCTGCTGGTGCCGCAGTACATCGTCTTCGCCAAGCTGGGCTGGCTCAACACCTACTTCCCGCTGATCGTGCCGAACTTCCTGGCCACCAGCGCGTTCTACATCTTCCTGATGGTGCAGTTCATCCGCTCGCTGCCCAGGGAGCTGGACGAGGCGGCCCGCATCGACGGCGCGGGCACGTTCCGGATCTTCTGGAGCGTGATCCTGCCGCTGTGCAAGCCCGCCTTCGCGACCACGGCGATCTTCACGTTCATCTCGACGTGGAACGAGTTCTTCAGCCCGCTGCTCTATCTGACCGAGCAGGAGCTGTACACCGTCCCGCTGGCGCTGCGGCAGTTCATCGACTCCGAGGGCCAGTCGCAGTGGGGGCAGATGTTCGCCATGTCGTTCGTCTCCCTCGCCCCGGTCATCGGCTTCTTCATCGCCGGCCAGAAGTACCTGGTCAAGGGCATCGCCACCACAGGACTGAAATGAGACGCTACGCCTTCGTCGGGACCGGCTCACGCGCCCGGATGTACCTGGACGCCCTGCTCGGCCCCTACGCCGACCTCGGCCGTCCGGCGGCCTTCTGCGACACCAACGAGGTGCGCATGGCCTACTACGACCGGGTCGCGGGCACCCCGCTGCCGCACTACGCCCCTGATGACTACGACCGGGTGCTGAAGGAGTCGGACGTGGTGGTGGTCACCTCGCCCGACTCCACGCACGCCGGCTACGTCAGCCGCGCGCTGCGCGCAGGCGTGGACGTGGTCGTGGAGAAGCCCATGACCACCGACCTGGACGGGCTGCGGCAGATCGGCTCGGCTCTGGAAGAGGGTACGGCGGAGCTGACGGTCACCTTCAACTACCGGTATTCGCCACGCAACAGTCTCATCAGGCAGCTGATCGCCGACGGCGAAATCGGCGACGTCACCTCGGTCACCTTCGAGTGGTGCCTGGACACCGTGCACGGCGCCGACTACTTCCGCCGCTGGCACCGCGACAAGTCCGCCTCCGGCGGGCTGCTGGTACACAAGGCCACCCACCACTTCGACCTGGTCAACTGGTGGCTGGACGACCGGCCCGAGGTCGTCTTCGCCCGCGGCGGGCTGCGCTTCTACGGCTCGGCCAACGCCGCGCGGCGCGGCCTGGGACCGCGGCCGGACCGGGGGCCGGTCGCGGGCGACCCGTTCGCCCTGGACCTGGCCTCCGACGAGAAACTCCGCGAGCTGTACCGCGCCGGCGAACACCTCGACGGCTACATCCGAGACCGCGACGTCTTCTCCGACGGCATCACCATCGAGGACAACCTCAACGTGGTCGTCGGCTACCGAGGCGGGGCGTCGATGTCGTACAGCCTGCACGCGCACTGCCCGTGGGAGGGCTACCGGGTCGCGATCAACGGTACGGCGGGGCGGATCGAGCTCGACGTGGTGGAACGGCCCCACGTCTCCCCGACGGGCGTCTCGGCGACCATCGGCGCGGCCACGGCGAACCCGGATTCCGGTACGGCACGCGGCTCGGCTGCCCGCTCCGAGGGCGAGCCCGGCTCGGCGCTCGACCCGAGTGCCGAACCCGAGGGCTCCGGGAGCGGCCCCGCCGACAGCGGGCACCGCACCCGCGGTTCACAGCTGTTGCTGCAGCGGCACTGGGAGCCCGCCGTGGAGATCCCCATCCCCGACGCTGCGGGCGGCCACGGCGGCGGTGACGCGATGCTCCTGCACGACGTCTTCCGCGGACCCTCCGATGACCCGCTGCGGCGGCAGGCCGGCTTCGCCGAGGGGGCGGCCAGCGTGCTGGTGGGCGTGGCGGGCAACGAGTCACTGCGCACCGGCCGCGCCGTACGGCTGGACGAGCTCGAGCCGATCCCGGGCACGTCCGCGCGATGACGCCTGCCGTACTCGTGGCCGCACCGCTCGGGGGCTACGCGCAGAACGTACGAGTACGAGAAGGCGGCGAGATGTCTGCGGAAGTGTTGCAGCTCAACGGGCGTGAGGTCGCCACCTACGTCTGGCAGCCGGAGGCGCCCGTCTCCAGCTCGCCGCGTCCCTTCCTGCACCCGGTGCGCACGCTCGCCGGCCGTACCGTCACCGACGCCGTCCCCGACTCCCACCCGCACCAGTTCGGCATCGGCGTGGCCTACCCCGACATCGGCGGGGTCAACTTCTGGGGCGGGCGCACCTTCGTCTCCGGCCACGGCCCTGCCTGGCTGGACAATCACGGCTCTCAGCGGCACGAGCGCTGGGAGCGGCGCGGCGGTGGCGAGCTGGCGCACAGCCTGCGCTGGCTCGGCCCGGACGAGCGGGTGCTGCTGCACGAGCGGCGCGTGATCGGCTGCGAGCCGGTGTCGGGCAGCGTGTGGGCGCTGTCGGTGCGCAGCAGGCTGGCCAATGTCACCGACCGGCCGCTGGAGGTGCGCAGCCCGGCCGCCAAGGGGCGGGTGGGCGCCGGGTACGGCGGTTTCTTCTGGCGCGGCCCGGCGGTGTCGGGCGCGACGGTGCTCAGCCCGGCGGGTCCTGGGGCGGAGCCGGTGCACGGGTGCAGCGCCGCGTGGGTGGCGGTGGCGGGGGCCGACTGGACGATGGTGTTCGTGCCCGGCGACGCGGACACCGCCCGCGACCGGTGGTTTGTGCGGGCCCGCGACTACGTCGGGGTGTGCTCGAGCGTGGCCTGGGACGAGCCGCTGGTGCTGCGGCCGGGCGAGGAGATCGCCCGCCATGTGGTGACCCTGGTCGCCGACGGCGTACTGAACGCCGAGTCGGCGGCCGAACTGGTAGCGGAAAGCGAACGCGGCGCGACGGACCACGGGCTCCCTGCGGCGGATCGGCCGGTGCCCGGCGGCACGCCGGGCTTACACCCGCGGCCGGTGACATGACGGCCGCCTTCCGGCCGAGCGGTCCGCCGCTGCCCGAGGGCGCCGTCCGGCAGGAGGATCTGCGCGATCTCAACCTCAAGGTGGTCTTCCAGCGCATCCTCGAGGCGGGCAGCCCGATCTCGCGTACGGAGCTGGCCACCGCGACCGGGCTGACCCGGCCCACGATCACCCGCATCGCCGAGGAACTGCTGGCCGGGCGGCTCATCACGGAGAAGGGCGTCACCCACAACGGCCGCGCGGGCCGCCCCCGGGTGGGCCTGACCCTGTCCGACCGGGGACCCGCCGGGCTGGGCCTGGACATCCGCGCCGACGGGCTGGCCGCCTGCGTCGTGGACCTCACCGGCACGGTGCGCCACCTGACGTTCGCGCCCATGCCGCCCACCGGACGTGACGCCGAGGCGGTGCTGGGCTCGCTGATCCGCATGGGCTGCGAGGCGATCGAGGCGGTCACGGTCAAGGAGCTGACCGTGGTCACCGCGACGCTGGCGGTGCCCGGACCGGTCGACGGCGGGGTGGTGCGCATTGCACCCGCGCTGGGCTGGCGCGACGTCGACGCCGGAACGTTCCTGGCCGACCTGGGCGTGCCGTGCGTGGTGGACAACGAGGCCAACCTGGCCGCGATGGGCGAGCTGTATGCCGGGGACGACCCCCTGGGGAGTTTCCTGTACGTCTCGGGAGGACTCGGCATCGGCGCCGGGATCGTGCTGGACGGCCGCCTGATGCGCGGGGCGCGCGGCTGGAGCGGCGAGCTGGGGCACGTGACCGTCGAGCCGGAGGGCGCCGCGTGCGCCTGCGGGTCGCGCGGCTGCCTGGAAACCTACGCCAGCACCGGCGCCATCCTCGGCGCGCTGCCAGGAGCGACCAACCGGACCGACGCCCGCGAAGGCGCCGTCCCACACGGTGTCGTCCCCGGAGAGGCCGGTGACATTTTCGAGAGGATCAACCCCGGCTCCGTCATCACCACCCGCGCCGAGGCCGCCGACCCCGCCGCGCTGGCCGCGCTCGACCGGGCCGGGAGCGCGCTCGGCATCGCGCTGTCCGGCGCGGTCAACGTGCTCGACATCGACACTGTCCTGCTCGGCGGCAGTTTCGCGCTGCTGTCGTCGTGGCTTACCGACTCGGTGCGCGCCGAGATCGACCGAAGGGTGCTGACCGCCTCCTGGTCACCGGTCACCGTCCGCCCCACCCTGCTCGGCCCCGACGCGGCCGTCATCGGCGCGGCGCTCACCTCCATCGACCAGATCCGCCGCCGCCCCACCACCTGGCTGGCCCACCAGAGCTGAACTGCCACCCGCGCGTGCTACAGATCGTGCCCATGGTTGGCGCGTGGGGTCCCGGGCATCCGCTCCTTCTCCGCCGAACCCTCGCTCAGCACTGACGTCTCGGCCGCCGAAGGGGCTTCTTGCCCTCGGCCCGGACGGTACCGGGGAACCCGAAGGACGGCAGCGGAGATCACCGCGACCACGCCGAGGCCGATCAGCGCCATCGTCTCTCCCCGATGCCCCGCGTCGAGGAGGTGGCCTACGGCGAACCCTCCTGCCAGAGCGAGCGCTCCGGACAAGAAGTTGAGCAGGCCGAAATAGGCCCCGAACCGCTCAGACTGCGCGCGGCGTGCGATGGCCTGGAACAACGCCGACTGCGTCAGCCCGCAGGCCAGCCCGTGCAGGACGGCGGCCACCAGCAGCACGGCGACCGGGCCTCCCCCCGAAGGGATGGACAAAAGCACCAGATAGCAGGCGCCCGAGCAGAGCAGCCCGGCCCTGAGCACCCAAGGACGCGCGCCTCTCTCGCCGGACGCGCACCACGGCTGGATCGCTGCCATGGCCACTGCCACCACGCAGAAGAACAGGGTCGTCGCGTGCGCGCCGATCTCCTTGAGCGGGACCAGGCTCACGACCTGGTCGGCGAGCAGCGTGCTTGGCGCCGCGGTCATGGCGAACAGGAGGAAACTCCGGTCCTGGAGCACCACCGAAACCCCGTCAGCGAGCCGGCGTACGTCCATGCGCGCGCCGGTCCGCCCATCCGCCCGCGAACCGGCGCGGCGTTCAGCACGCAGCAGCATGAAAAGGACAGCGGCGACCGACCAGATGCCCGCCGTCACGGCCGACAGCAGCCCGAACCCTCCGGCCAGCAGGACCAGCCCGACAGGCGGGCCGGCCACCGCGCCGACCTGACCGGCGATCACGTACGCCGCGAAGCCTCGGGAGCGGCGCGCCGGCGCGACCCTGGCCAGCAGGGACTGGGCGGCCGGATGGAACAATGCTCCACCCACGGCCAGCACCATGGCCGCGCAGAGCACGTCTGCCAACCCGCCGGCCGCGGCCAGCAACGCGAATCCCGCCGCCCGCAGGGCACAGGCCAGCGCTCCCGCACGTGCGGGGCCGATCGCGTCAGTCACCGCGCCGGCCGGCAGGTACAGCATGGACTGGACCGCGATCCGCGCGCTGAGCACCACGGTGATGGTCCCGGCGAGCATGCCGAGGTCGTGACGCAGGTGTACGACAAGATGCGCCATCACCGCGAAGAAGCCGATCGAGATGGCAAGCTGCACCCCCACCACGACCACGATCACACGGCGGTCGAGGGCACCCGGCTCTCCCGGCGATCCGGCTGCGAGCGCTGCCGCCGGGCCTTCGGCCGCGCGGTTGCCGGCGGGATCGGGATCAACGCGCGGCGTGCGGAGCCCGGGGGCGTCGCGAGACTTCACGCGATCGCGCCGTCCGCGGACCCGCCGAACAGTGCGGAGGTCTGGACGGCGATGGCCGGCGAGGTCTGGACTCGAGATCGCCAGACAAGGGCACGGGGTTGCCGCATGACGATCTCCTCTCTCTGTCTTCGCCGCAGAGCAGACCAGACCTGCCCGTCTCATGTCCAATATCGATACAGGCCGTCAGCGATATCCATCCGGATATCGGACATTTAACGTGGCGCCATTC
Source organism: Nonomuraea sp. B19D2 (assembly GCF_040137845.1). Classification (NCBI taxonomy): domain Bacteria; kingdom Bacillati; phylum Actinomycetota; class Actinomycetes; order Streptosporangiales; family Streptosporangiaceae; genus Nonomuraea; species Nonomuraea sp. B19D2. Next base: position 79,586 of record NZ_JBEFAK010000028.1, read on the forward strand.
AGGCGTGCATTGTGCACTGGCACCGGGAGTCATCCGGCGGTGTCATGGGCGGTCAGCAGGGCGTCGATGGCCGCGTCGCCGGTGGGCGGGCCATGGCGGGTGGGGGCGCCTGCCCGCAGGAGGGCCTTGACGGTGCCGAGGTAGTCGCCGTCCTCTGCCCGGTTGTTACGCAGCCCCCACAGCGCGCAGTCCAGCGGCGTCGGGCCCTCGTCGTCGAAGGCGCGGTCGTCGAGGTCGGCGCCGCGTTCGATGAGCAGCCGCACCGTCTCCGTGCGGCCGTGCATGGCGGCCTGGTCGAGCGGCGTGAAGTTGCTCCAGCCCCGCGTGTCCACCGCCATCCCGCCGTCCAGCAGCGCCCGCACCACGCCGGTACGGCCCAGCAGGGCGAACTGCCCCAGGATCCAGTCGAAGTCCCCCGTGTCCGGGTTGCCGAGTGCCGGGGGCGGGGCGGCGGGCAGATGCGCGGACTCGCCCCGCGCGACGGCCAGGACCGCGGCGTCCACCGGGTCCAGGTCGGCGCTCGCCCCGCGGGCGGCCAGCAGCTCGTACGCCGCCAGGTGCCCGCAGCGGGCGGCCAGGGCGAGGGGGCGGCGGCCGACGTCCCAGCGGTCCCACGGCAGGTTCACGTCGGCACCGGCGTCAAGGAGCATCGTGAGGACGGTGGTGCCGCGGCCACGGGCGATGGCGTGATGCAGGGCGCGGCAGGCGTTCACGTCGGCGCCGTGGCCGAGGAACCAGCGCAGCCCCGCCGCGTCCTCGAAGTCCAGCTTGTGCACCACCAGGCGCTCGTAGCCGGGCCGGTAGAGCAGGTCGAGGAAGGCCGTGTCCGACTGCTCGCAGGCGTGGTAGAACGCGTCCTCGTCGGGAGCGGCGCCCCGCTCGACCAGGAGCCGGGCCAGGGCCAGGTCACCTCGCTCCACGGCGTCGAACAGGGCCGTGCGCCTGCCCTCGCCGCCCCACTCGACGGTGTGGCTGCCCGGGTCGGCGCCCGCGTCCAGCAGCAGCCGGGCGCACTCGCGTACCCGGGCGTCAGGGGCGAAGGACCGCCGTAGCAGCACCAGCAGCGGCGCAAGCCCGGCGGCGGCCGGGCTCGCTCCGGGCTGCCCGCGCGGTGGCACCGGATCGGTGGCCGCGGCAGGGTCGGCTGCCAGGAGCGCCGCCAGCGCGGCGGGATCGGCCAGGACGAGCGCCCGCTCGACGCCCTCCAGGGCGGCGACGCGTACGTGCTCGACCAGCTTCGGCCAGCTGGGGAAGCCGTAGTCGCGGGCGAGCTCGAACTGCGCCCGGCTCAGCGGGATGCCCTGGGCGCGCTTGCGATGTTTGGCCTGCTTGCGCAGGTGCTCGAGCGAAGGGCGCTGGGGAAGACCAGACACGGCGAACCTCCGTCTGCCCGTGTCCGCGCGCGCGGGCCGAGGTCCGTCGGGGGACGTACGACGTGCCGCCGGTGGGATGGTCCCTTCCCCGCGGACTGGACGCGCCCGGCAACGCGGCCCCCATCATAACGTCCGGGGCCGCGCCGCGGTGTCAGGGCGTGATCGCGACCCGCGCGCCCGTGCGGGCCGACTCCAGGGCGGCGGTCACCATGGCCAGGGTATGGACTGTCGCTGGCGCTTGCTATGCGAGCCTGTGCGCGGCGTCGGCTTCCACTGGATCGCTGCCCGGCCTCGGCCGGCTGGCGACGAGGCTACGCCGGTGTCCGTTTTACCCAGGTAAACACAGAGAACCGAAGACGCTGCGGATGTTGTCATGACACTCACCCTGCGACGGCTGCCCCGTACGCAGCCCGTCACCTCCAGCCCTTCGGCCAGCCTCTGGAAACGTCGGCGGCCCGCACCATGGAGCGGGCCTCGTCCAGGGTGACCGCCATGGGCTTCTCGCTCAGCACCGACACCCCGCGCCGCAGCGCCGTGACCGTCACGTCGTGGTGGGCCTGGGGGACGGTGCAGTTGACGATGAAGTCGGGCTCCTCGCCGTCCAGCACGGCGGCCGCGCAGCGGCCTGTCCGCCTCGACGGTGTTGAAGGTCATGCGGCGCCTACCACGTGATCGGGGTGTGGGCGTTCTGCAGCGGCTCGCCGACGCCGTCCGCCGGGGCGGCCCACAGGACCGCGTTGGCCAGCACGCGCCGGACGCCGGGATGGTGGTAGATCGGATATTCCTGGTCACCGGGGCTGAAGTAGAAGATCCGGCCCAGGCCCCTGCGGAAGCAGCAGCCGCTGCGGAACACCTCGCCGCCACTGAAGTTGCTGATGAACACCAGCTCGTCGGGCTCCGGGATGCCGAACGGCTCGCCGTAGGTCTCCTGCTGCTCGATGACCAGCGGGCGGGGCACGCCGCGCGCGATGGGGTGGCCGGGCGCGACCGTCCACACCAGCTCGCGCTCGCCCGCGTCGCGCCAGGTGATCGTGCAGGTGGTGCCCATCAGCGCACGGAAGATCTTGGAGTAGTGGCCCGAGTGCAGCACCAGCAGGCCCATCCCGCCCAGCACGCGCCGCCGCACACGCTCCACGATCTTGTCGTTCACCTCCTCGTGCGCCATGTGCCCCCACCAGGTCAGCACGTCGGTGCCGGCCAGGACCTCGTCGGTCAGGCCGTGCTCGGGGTCGTCGAGCACGGCGGTGCGCACCCGCACCTGGTCGCCGAGCAGCTCGGTCAGCCCCTGCGCGATGGCGCCGTGGATGCCGTCGGGGTAGATGCGGCGTACCGCCTCCTCGCGTGGCTCGTGGTAGTACTCGCTCCAGACAGTGACGTTGACGGCCATGCGTTTCCCTCCTGGCACGTACGGGCGCGTGATCAGCGTACGTCGCCGCCCGCCGTCTCCGACAGCACCCGCACGTCCCACGGGCCGAGTCGCACCTCCGCCCCTGCCTCCAGCACGGAACCGCCGAGCACGTCCCTGACCTGCACGGGCACCCGCGCGGACGCGGGCTCCCACGACCAGTTGTGCAGGAAGCGCACGCGCCGCCCGTCGGACGCGGTGGCGCCGGTCGAGGTGACGCCGGCCGGCGTGTCCGCCCACGGCCCGGGGGACGGCACGAGCCGGCGGAACAGTGCCTCGGCCAGCGCCGGGTTCGGCACGGTGCCGACGTACGTGATGCGGCCCGCGCCGTGCGCCTGCGTGGTGATCGCCGGGAACTGCCCGAAATGCGGGTGCTCGTACGACGCCAGCACCTGCGCGCCGTCCGTCTGGAGGGCGTCCGCCCACCGGGTGCCCGCGGCGCCGTCCGGGAGCTTCGGCCCGCGTACGGGCAGCTCGCCGTCGAGGTTGCTGAACTCGTCGTACCAGGCGCCCGCGGCCTCGGCGAGCCGGCCCGGCTGCACCTCCCTGCGTGCCCGCGCCTCCGCGTCGGCGTAGCCCGTGCGCGGGCCGAGCACCAGGTGCCCGCCGGCGGCCGCGTACGCCACCAGCCAGTCCAGCGTGGCGTCGTCGGCCGCGTACAGCCCGGCGGCCACGAGCACCGGGTGCCGCGCCGCCAGCGCGCCCGGATCCTCCGCGACGGCCTGCCCGGCGTGCAGCACCCGCACCTGGCAGCCCGCGTCGAACGCGCCCCGGTAGAACGGCTCGAAGATGCCCTGGTAGGAGCGCTCGTCCGGCCCGCCGTCGGCCCGCGCGAGCGCGGGCTGGGCGGCCAGCGCCCACTTGCTGGGCGTGGAGTAGAGCATCGCCACGTCGGCGTCCGGGGTCAGCCCGGCGACCAGGTCTCCGGCCGCCTCCAGCTCGGCGCCGATGCGGGCGATCTCCCGGTACGTGCGCCCCGGCCGGCCGCTGTGCGGCAGCACGCCGCCCCAGTACGTCTCGGTGCCGAACACCAGCGTCCGCCACTGCCAGTACTCGATCATGGAGGCCCCGCGGGAGACGAGCGCCCAGGCGGCCTGCCGCCACTGGCCGTCGTAGGCGGGCTGGTTCACCCAGGAAGGGCCGATGGCCTGCGCGTTCGTCTCGGTGACCAGGAACGGCTCCTGCCGCGAGGAGAACATCCGGTCCGCGCTGAGGTACAGCGCCCAGGTGTTCCTGCTCATCCAGCTCTGCGGCCCGTCCTGCGGCGCGGGCAGCGCGAAGCCGTCCTGCATCGTGTAGTACGGGTTGCCCGCCGTGACGTCGAGCCGCCGGGTCAGGTCGTCGTCGGCCACCCCGGGCCGGTCGTAGGCGATGCAGGTGGTGACGAACTGCGCAGGCCGGGCGTACTCCCGCACGATGTCCGCCTGCCAGGCGATGAACTCGGTCACCTGGTCGACCTGGAAGCGCCGCCACGCCTGCGTGTACTGGGGCTGGGCGTTGCCGTCGGGCCGCCACAGGTCGGACCAGTCCGACAGCCGGTGCGACCAGTAGACCAGCCCCCACTCCTCGTTGAGGGTCGCCACGTCGCCGTACCGGTCGCGCAGCCAGTCCACGAACCGCTGGAACACGGCGTGGTTGTGCAGCAGGTGCAGGCCCGGCTCGTTGTCCACCTGGAAGCCGATGACCGACGGGTGATCCGCGTACCGCTCGACGACCTTGCGGATGATCCGCTCGGCGTGGAAACGGAAGGCGGGATGCGTGAAGTCCATCTCCTGGCGGGCGCCCCACGGGATGCGCTGCCCGGTGGCCCGCTCCCCGGCGATCTCCGGGTGGAGCCGGGCCAGCCACGGCGGCACCGCGTACGTCGGCGTGCCCAGGATGACGGAGATGCCGCGCTCGTGCGCGCCGTCCAGGGCCGGTTGGAGCCAGTCGAGGTCGAAGCGGCCGTTCTCCGGCTCCCAGGTGGACCAGACCGACTCGCCGACCCTGATCACCGAGAACCGCGCCTCGGTCATCAGGTCGAGGTCGGTCTTCAGCAGCTCGGCGGGGTGGTACTCGGGATAGTAGGCGGCACCGAAGAGCACTCGCGGCACAGGTCTTCCTTCCGTTGTTCGGCCCCCGGCGGGGGCGCGGCCGACTGGCGCACCACGAGGCGCGCGGTCAGGTCGTCGTGGGCACGCGGGCCCGGGGCGCGCTCGATCTGCTCGACGAGCAGCGCCAGGCCGTGGCGGGCGACGGCCTCGAAGTCCTGGCGGACGGTGGTCAGGGGCGGAGACAGGTACGCGGCGGGCGGGATGTCGTCCATCCCGACCACGCTCACCTCCCCGGGCACCGCGCGCCCCGCCTCGGCCAGCGCGCACAGCACGCCGATCGCCATGTCGTCGTTCGCCACGAACACCGCCGTGACCTCCGGCTTCGCCGCCAGGATCCGTCCCGCGGCGTATCCGGACGCGGGGGACCAGTCGCCCTCCAGCGGCGGCGGCTCGGCGGCCCCCGCGGCGGCCAGCGCCTCCCGCCAGCCGCGCGCCCGATCGCGCGCCGCCCACCAGCGCCGCGGCCCGGCGACGTGCCAGACGGTGGCGTGCCCGAGTCCGAGCAGGTGCTCGGTCGCCTGCCGGCCCGCGGCCACGCCGGACGCTCCGGCGACCACCACGCGCGGCCCGTCGAGCCCGGGGATCGGCCGGAAGCTGAGCACGGGCACGTCCCGGTCGATGCGGAGCGCCCCGCCCTCGCCAGGGCCCTCGTCGATCGGGTCGGACACCACGATGCCGTCCACGCCCTGCCCGAGCAGCGATTCGACGGCGCTCATGATGGCGTCGTCCTCGCCTTCGAGCGTGTTGACCACGGCGAGCGCGTACCCGATCTCCCTGGCCGCCCGTTCCAGGGCGACGAGCAGGGACGACGGGCCGTAGAGGGCGGAGCCGAGCGCGGCCACCCCGATGCGGTGGAAGCGGCCCAGGTGGAGCGCGCGGGCCGCGGTGTTGCGCCGGTAGCCGAGCTCACGCGCCGCCGCCAGCACCCGCTCGCGAACCTCTTCGCTCACGTACGGCTCGCCGTTCAGCACCCGGGAGACCGTCTTCTGCGACACGCCCGCAAGCCGGGCGACGTCGGTGCTGCTCGGTGGCCTGCGTGCCGGCTGGGACATCGCGGCTCCTCGCGCTCTGACTACGTAGTCAGGTTCCGCGAGAGGCACGCCGGTTGTCAAGAGCGCGGCGCGGAGCCCGCGCCGCGCTCAGCGGCACCTTTAGAACCTCAGCTTCCGCAGGTAGCGGTATCCGACCTCCGCCGTCTGCCGAGGAGTCACGTCAGGAGTGTCGTTCTCCACGATGTACTCCTTCACGCGGTGCCGGTCGAAGATCCGCCGGAAGTCGATGGTCCCGGTGCCGAGGTCGGCCATGTCGCCGTCGAGGTGCCGGTCCTTGACGTGGAACTGCAGCACGCGCTGCGGCGCCCTGCGGATGACGTCGAGCGCGAAGCCGACCGGGTCGGCCGCGCCGCGCCCGACGCCGCCGGTGACGGCCCAGTAGATGTCGATCTCCAGGTGGACCAGGCGCGGATCGAGCTCGGCGGTGAGCACGTCCCAGGGCGTCCTCCCGTTTCCGAGGTCGATGGTGAACTCGTGCGCGTGGTTGTGGTAGCCGTAGCGCAGCCCCGCCGAGCGGGCGGCCTGCGCCTCGACGTTCATGCGCTCGGCCCACGCCTTCCACTGGTCCTCGCTGGTGGAGTTCAGGTAGGGGACGACCATGAACGACTGGCCCAGGGTGAGCGCGTTGCTGATCTTCGTGTCGAGTGCGGCCTGGTCGGTGGTGAGGCCGTCGTGGCTGGAGGTGGCACGGATGCCGAGACCGTCGAGGAACTCGCGCAGCTGCCGGGCCGTCCGGCCGAAGTAGCCGAGCGCGACCTCGATCTTCGGGTAGCCGATCTCGGCCAGGTAGGCGAGCGTGGTGTCGTAGTTCTTGGCCAGGTCGTCGCGTACCGTCCACAGCTGGATGCTGATCTGGCCCGGCGGGATGCGGTCTCTGCCGTGCTGGAGCGGCGCGTCCATGGTGGTCGCCGCGGCGGCGGGGGAGGCGGCGGCGACGGCGGCTGCCCCGATGCCGAGGCCCGCGGCGAGCAGGGACCGCCTGCTGGGGCCGTATCCGTAACACATGGTGATCTCCTAATGCGTGGGCTGGAGCACGACCTGGTCGCTGCTGGTGAGCGAGGGCAGGTCGCCGGTGCCGGGGTCGGTGTAGGTCGCGACGAAAACGCCGGTGAGGTGGTCGGTGTCCGGGTCGTGCCCGCTCGGCACGGTGGTCTGGATGGAGCCCGAGCAGCCGCGGGCGGTGGTCTGCGGGTGGCCGTGATCGTCATGGCCGAGGATGTAGTCCACGGTCACGTTGGCGCAGTTCACGGGCTGGTCGTCGGTGACCCGTACCTCGAACTCCACGAGGTCGCCGAAGGCGAAGGGCTGCCCTTCCGCGGGCCGGATCAGCTCCACGACCGGCGCCGCGTTGCCGACCACGATCCGCACCGACGCCGCCGCGGACATGCCGCTGGGATCGCTGACCCTGAGCGTGGCGTTGTAGAGGCCGTTCTTGCCGAACGTGTACGACGCCTCGGGGCTGCGGGAGTCGACCCTGCCGTCGGCGTTGAAGTCCCACGCGTAGCGGAGCCTGTCGCCGTCGGGGTCGGTCGTACCGGTGCTGGTGAAGTTGACGGTGAGCGGCGCGTGGCCGGCGGTCGCCGACGCCGCGGCGGCGGGGACGGGAGTGTGGTTGCCCGTGCGGCCGACGTAGTCGATGCGCGCGAGCTGGGCGTCCGGGTTCTCCTGGAAGTAGCCGTCCCCGTACTCCAGCACATACAGCGCGCCGTCGGGGCCGAACTCCAGGTCCATCGGGTTGTCGAACACGAACGAGGGCAGCACGTCCTCGATCCGCCCGTCACGGTGGAACGCCTTGACGTAGTCGCGGGTCCACTCGTAGAAGAGCGGAACCCCGTCGTAGTACTTGGGCCAGGCCACGGAGCCACGGCCCGTCGTGTCACGCGGGTCGAAGCGGTACGCCGGACCGGCCATCGGGCCGATGCCGCCGGTGCCCAGCTGTGGGAACTCCTGCGACTGCCCGTAGGAGTACCACACGTCCGGCTGGACGACCGGCGGCAGCCTGCGCAGGCCGGTGTTGTGCGGCGACTCGTTGACGGGCGCGGCGCAGTCGAACGTCCGCCCGGACGCGCCGGTCGCGAAGTCGTAGTCGACGTACGGGAGCCGCGCCGTCGCGCAGTACGGCCAGCCGTAGTTGCCGGGCCTGCGGATCGTCGTCCACTTGCCGGTCCCCGCCGGGCCGCGCTTGGGATCGGCCTGCCGCGCGTCGGGCGAGTAGTCGGCGACGTAGAGCTCCCCGGTGCCGCGGTTGATCTCGATGCGGAACGGGTTGCGCAGCCCCATCGCGTAGATCTCCGGCCGGGTGCCCGCCGTGCCCGGCGCGAAGAGGTTGCCGCGGGGGATCGAGTACGACCCGTCCGCGCGGACCTTGACGCGCAGGATCTTGCCGCGCAGGTCGTCGGTGTTCCCGGCGCTGCGCTGGGCGTCGAACGCCGGGTTCCGGTCGGCCCGCTCGTCGATCGGGGTGTAGCCGCCGGAGGAGAAGGGGTTCGTGTCGTCGCCGGTCGACAGGTAGAGGTTGCCGGCGGCGTCGAAGACGATGTCCCCGCCGACGTGGCAGCAGATGCCGCGATCCACGGGCACGTCCAGGATGCGCTGCTCGGTGCGCAGATCGATCGTGGCGCCGGTGAAACGGAACCGGGACAGCCGGATCAGCCCCTTGAAGGGCGCGAAGTCCTCCGGCGTGCCGGTGACGGGGGCGTCGCCCTCGTTGACGTCCGGCGTGGCCGGGTCGTCGATCGGGGTGTCGAGGGGCGGGGAGTAGTAGAGGTAGACCCAGTCGTCCGCCTTGGAGCCCTTGCCGAAGCCGGGGCTGAGGGCGATGCTCTGCAGGCCCTCCTCGTCGTGGCGGTAGACGTCGAGCCGTGCGGCCTGCGTGTTGAGGCCGGTCTTCGGATCGTGTAACCAGACCTCGCCTTTCCTGGTGGTGTGCAGGACCCTCGAATCCGGTAACACCGCCAGGTCCATCGGCTCGCCCGGGGTGTCGTTGAGGGTCACCTTCTGGAAGTCGCTGTCGGGCGGCGGGGCCGTCGCAGAGGCCTGTGCGGCGGCGGCCGGCATGAGGATCGCCACAGCAGTCATGGCCGCGATTGCGGTTCGCGCTCCCATGCCTCTCCCTTCGGTCTACTCGGGGGGATAAGAGAGGGCAAAGTAACGTGAATGTAACCCAAGTTACGCCGATCGAGGAGGGCCTAATCGCGGGCGATGGCCCACCTTTCGCGCTAAATCGCACTAAGTGCGTAGCGCGCTGAGACGGCGGGGCGGCTCGCGCCGGTGGGAAGACGATCCCGGCTTGCGGCGAAGGATGGATGATCGTTGACCACCATCCGGAAGGCACACCTATGACGGAGACGGAAACGTGACCGCCGAACTGGGCGAGCAGGTGACCGACGCCGAACTCGTCGCCGAGTACCAGCGGAACCCCGAGCTGTTCACCGCAGTGCACGACCGTTATTTCCGCGACATCTACCTGTACGTGGCAGGCCGCCTGGACACACAGGTCGCCGAGGACATCACGGCCGAGACGTTCCTGCTGGCCTTCGACCGGCGCGACCGGTTCGACCCGGAACGCGGGGGCCTGCGGCCCTGGCTGTTCGGCTTCGCCACCAACCTGGTGGCCAGGCACCGCCGCAAAGAGGCACGCCACTACCGGGCGCTGGCCCGGCTGGCCCCCGAACCCGTCGTGGAAGGACACGAGAACCGGGTCGTCACCTCTGTCGCGGCCCAGCGCATGCAGCCGCACCTGGCCAAGGCGCTCGCCGCGCTGACCAGCGGCGAGCGCGACGTCCTGCTGCTCGTGGCCCTGGCCCAGCTCAGCTACGACGAGGTGGCACAGGCGCTCGGCATCTCCACCGGCACGGTCGGCTCAAGACTGAGCCGGGCCCGCACGAAGATCCACACCCTCATCGACAAGGAGACCGTCCATGACTGACCTCGAAGAGCTCTCCGCTCTGCTGGCCAAGCCCGAGCCGTCCGCCGAGATGGCCGCGCGCAGCAGGCGCCGGCTCCAGGACAGGACGCGTGGCCGCGCGCGAAGGCGCATCGGCTGGCTCGCACCGGGAGTCGCACTGGCCGCCGCCGCAGCCGTGACCGCGGTCGTGGTCTCCACGGGGGCGACGACGACCGCCGGCACGGCCACGAGGACGGTGACGACCGCCGGCGCACCGGGCTCGGCCAAGGAGATCCTGCTCGTGGCCGCAGCCAGCGCGGCACGCGCGCCGCAGAGCTCAGGGACGTACTGGCACGTCACACGTGTGTTCCTGAACACGGACATTCCGCAGATGGAGTCCTGGACCAGGCGCGACGGCCGGCGCTGGTCCAGGAACGAGCCGGGCGACCCTCCCGGCGCCGTCGTGGTAGACCAGATCCCGCTCATGCTCAAGGGCGCCGAGGTGAGCTTCGAGGATCTCGAAGGGCTGCCGACCGACCCCGAGGCGTTGAAGGCGTGGATCGCCGAGCGTAAGGGGCGCGACAGCAACATGTCCGCATCCGAACTGCGAGGTGAACCGCTCTTCCCCCTGATCTCGCTGATCATGGAGCTGCCGGTGCCGTCGGAGGTCCGTTCCGCGGCGTTCCGGGCGCTCGCCACGCTGCCGGGAGTCGAGAGCACGGGCGCGGTCGAAGGCGGGCAGGAACTGCGGATCGCTGATCCTGACAGCGGGCGGGAGATCAAGCTGGTCGTCGATCCCGAGGCCGCTCGGGTGACGCGCACCAACCTTCTCCTGGGCAACAACGGAAGCGTGGGCCGGGCCGGGAAATTCATCTCGGTGACCACCGAATGGACGGACCAGCTTCCCCAGTAGCGTCCTTCTCCGCACAGACGAGGTTGATCATGACTTTAGGCAAGTCGTTCCTCGCCGCTCTCCTGGCGGGGACGGTCGGCGTGACACCGACACCGGCACCACAGGCCCAATCTCAGCAGGTGAACGGGGTGACCCTGATCACCGGCGACCGGGTCGTGCTCATGGGCCGGGGGCACCGCGTGGAGCCCGGGCCGGGCAGGCAGGTGGACTTCACCCGCCAGGTACGCGGAGGCCACCTGTACGTGATCCCGTCCGACGCCATGCCGCTGATCGCCCAGGGCGTGCTGGACCGGCGGTTGTTCGACGTCACCCAGCTGCTGGCCTGGCGCTACGGCGACGCGGACACCCCGGACATACCCGTCATCTCCCAGGGGACCGCCGGGCCGGAGGGGTACCGGCGGGTCCGGCAGCTGTCCAGTCTCGGGATGAGCGCGGCACGCGTACCCAAGGCGAACGCCGCCCAGACGTGGCGGGAGCTCACGGCGTCCCGCACGCTGACGGCGGGACGCGCCAAGTTGTGGCTGGACGGCCGTAAGTCCTACACGCTGGACGAGAGCGTCAAGCAGATCGGCGCCCCGCAGGCGTGGCAGCAGGGCCTGACGGGCAAGGGCGTCACCGTCGCGGTCCTCGACTCCGGCTACGACCCCGACCATCCGGACCTCAAGGGGGCGGTCGTACAGGAACGAAACTTCTCCACCGACCCTGACATGCGCGACAACAACGGCCACGGCACCCACGTCGCCTCGATCGTGGCGAGCCGGGGGGAGAAGTACCGAGGGGTGGCGCCGGAGGCGGGGCTGGCCATCGGGAAAGTGGCCTTGACCGACTCCTCCATTCTCGCCGGCATCGAGTGGGCGGCCGTCGAGGTCAAGGCCAAGGTCGTCAGCATGAGTTTCGGCGGCGACGACGGCCCGGATCTGGACCCGATAGAACAGGCGGTCAACACGCTGTCGGACCGGACCGGCACGCTGTTCGTCGCGGCGGCGGGCAACGGCGGCCATGTGAAGACTCCCGGCAGCGCCGACGCGGCGCTCACCGTGGGCGCGGTGGACCGGCAGGGCCGAATGGCGGACTTCTCCAGCCCGGGCCCGAGGATGGGCGACCATGCGGTCAAGCCCGATGTGACAGCGCCGGGCGTGGGCATCATGGCCGCTGCCCTCGGGGGCGGCCACATCTCCGAGAGCGGTACCTCGATGGCCACCCCGCACGTGGCCGGGGCGGCGGCGATCCTGGCCCAGCGCCATCCGGACTGGACGGGCGCGCAGCTCAAGGCCGCGCTGATCGGCAGCGCCGCCCCGGTCCAGGGGGCGACGCTCTACCAGCAGGGCGCCGGGCTGGTCGACCTGGGACGCGTGCTGCGTCAGGACGTCGTGGCCCGGCAGGGCAACCTGTGGGCCGCGTTCCCGTGGAACGGGCCAGGCGGGCGTACGGCGACCAAGACGATCACCTACGCCAACGCAGGTGACGCGCCGGTCACCCTCACCCTGTCGGCGGAGGGCGAGACGCTGAAGCTGCCGGCCGAGCAGATCACGGTCCCGGCCAAGGGCGAGGCGTCCGTCACGCTCACCATCGACGCCGAGGGGAAGACCCCCGGAGACTACCCGGGCACCGTCACCGCCAGATCGGGCGAGACGGTGATCCGCACGCTGGCCGGCGCGTACGTCGAGCCGGAGTCGTACGACGTCACCCTCACTGTCGTCGGCAGGCGGGGACTCCCCGTCGACCCCACGACCAGCGAGATCTACGACGCGAAGACCGGGACCGTCCACACCCTGTTCTTCCAGAACGGTCAGGCCAGGGCCCGGCTGCCCAAGGGTGAATGGAACGTCTACAGCCACATCATGGAGAAGGTCGACGGGAAGGTGGCCGTGACCATCGCCGACCTCCCGTTCACGGTCGGCGGCGACCAGCAGGTCACGGTGGACGCGCGCCAGGGCAGGCCGGTCAAGGTCACACTCGACGATCCGAGCGCGCAACTCCGGCCCGAGTTCCAGTACGGCCTGGTGCACGGCGCCTGGGCACAGGGGGGCAGCGTGCACCGGGTGGACCCCAACAGCCAGCTCTTCGTCGTTCCGACCTCCCAGCCAGGACTGACGTACACACTGGGGACCAAGTGGCTCAGCAAGGACGTCACCCCCAGCCCGTACGTCTACAACATCTTCGACCGTCGCACGGACGGTATCCCGGAAGACCCCACCTACCACGTCAGGCAGCGGGACCTGGCCAAGGTCACCATGACCTACCGGGCCTCCGGAGTGGGGGCAACGGGCACCCCGATGGCCGGGCTGGACAGCGGCGCTCCCGCGGGCACGGTCATGGTGCCGCTGGTCGGCGAGATCGCCCTGCCGGGCACGCTCATCCACTACCGGACTCCTGGGCTGACCTACGAGAGCGGGCTCCAGGTCGGCTCCTCGCTGATCTTCGACGACGGCAGGCGCGCCGAGCACGGCCAGACCAGCGAGGTCTGGAACACCGCGGTCACCGGGCCGTCGTTCCTGCTGCCGGGCGGCAGCCGTACCGGAGACGCCTTGACCTTCTCCGGAACGGGGCTGTTCGCCGACGGCGGCCCGGGCAGAGCGGGGTCGGACACCGCCGCCACCGGCACCGCCACCCTCGCCAAGGACGGTCAGGTGCTGGCCACGGGCGACCTGTCCGACTGTGACGTCTTCGTTCCGGAACGGTGCGAGCTCCGCGCCGACCTGCCCGCCGGGACCGGTGCCTACACGCTGACCGCGTCGATGCGCAGGCAGGTCCCGCACTCGGCGCTGTCCACCGGCGTGGAGTCGGTGTGGACGTTCCGCTCCGCGGCCACGGCCAAGGAGCAGCCGCTGCCGCTGATGGCGGTCCGCTACAGCCCCGCGGGCCTGGACACGTCGAACCGCGCCACACCGGGCAGTGCGACCCGCCTGCCCCTGTGGGTCGAACGCAACCCCGGCTCCGCGCGGGCGGAGGTGACGTCGGTGCGGCTGGAGATGTCCGCCGACGACGGTGCGAACTGGCGTCCGGTCGCGGTCACCCGCACCGGCTCCGGCTGGAGCGCGGTGCTGCCGAACCCGCGTACGGCCGGATTCGTCTCCCTCCGCGCCACGGTGGCCGACACGGCGGGCGCCCGGCTGACCCAGACGATCGTGCGCGCGTACGCGGTCGGCAACGGTGGTGGTTTCCCGTAACAAATGCGGAGGGGGCCAGCAATGGTGCATGGGTGAGGGGCCTCAGTAGCTTCGCCTGGTGCTCAGAACCGCCCTTGCCGCAATGTGTCTTGCCCTGGTCCCCACCGTTTCCGGACCACCGGTCCCCGCGTCGGTCGACGCCTACGTCGAGCAGTACCGCGCGGCCACGGGCCTGCCAGGCGTCGCGGTGGCGATCACGAAGGGAAGCAGAGTCATCCACGCCACCGGATACGGCCGGACCGCCACCGGCGAGCCCGTCACGGCCGACACCCCCATGGCGGTGGCCTCGGTCAGCAAGTCCTTCACCGCCCTGGCCGTCATGCAACTGGCCGAGCAGGGCAAGGTCGCCCTCGACCAGCCGGTGCGCCGCTACCTGCCCGAGTTCACGATGGCCGATCCGCGGGCCGCGAAGATCACCGTACGGGAGCTGCTCAACCAGACCTCGGGCATGGCCGACTCGGCCTTCCCCGAAAAGAGCGTGCCTCAGGCGCAAACGCTGCAAGGCGCCGTGGCCCGGCTCAAGACGGCCAGGCTCGCCACGGACCCCGGGACCGCCTACAGCTATCACAACACCAACTACCAGGTCGCCGCCCGGCTCGTCGAAGTGGTCAGCGGCGAGCCGTTCGCGGCCTACCTCGACGCGCATGTGTTCAAGCCCCTCGGCATGCGCCACAGCACGACCGTCAACACCGACCGTGACCTGCCCGGCAGCGCCCGCGGCCACCTGTACGTCCTCGGCCGGGCCGTCGCCCTGCCCGAGCCCACCGGGTTCGGAAACGGCTCGGGCGGAGTCCTCAGCACCGCGGGCGACATGGCCAGGTGGCTGATCGCACAGCATGCCGGCATCCTGTCCCCGCAGAGCGTCAAGGAGATGCGCACCCCTTCCAAGCAGAACGAGAACTACGCCCTCGGCTGGATGATCGACAAGACCGAACGCGGCACCCCCGTGCTCGAGCACGGGGGAGACCTGTTCACCTCCACCGCTCACCAGCTGCTGATGACCGACTCGGGATACGGCATCGCCGTCATGGCCAACACCGGTATGGCCTTCTCCGACGCGCACGCCCTCATGAAGGGGCTGGTCGCCATCGTCGAGGGCGGCACCCCGCCGCTGCCTTCCAGGCAGTCGCCGCTCCTCACCGACGTGCTCTTCGCGCTGCTGACCCTGGTGACCATCGGGCTCGCGGCACGGGGCACGGCACGTGCCCGGCGATGGGCCGCGCGCCGCACGGGATGGCGGCTGTTGCGGCTGGCGCCGTACCTGCTGCCTGTCACGTTGTGCGCGACGATCGCCCCGATCCATCGCATGCTGGCACGCGGCCGCGACGCCACGTGGGTCCAGTTGGCCTACCTCTACCCGACGTTCATGGTCTGGCTGGTGGTGGCCGCCGCCGCGGGCCTCACGGTGGTCGCGGCGCGCCTCTGGGGCGCAACGCGGCCGGCCGAGCACTGATCCGCCCCGGGGATGGCGACCCGCCTGAGCGCGGGCGCGTCGCCATCCTGGACAGGGTGCCCGTGTTCTACGGGGTCCACCTGATGTTGGGATTGATGCCGCCGGTCCAGTTGAAGGTGGCCATGTTGTCCCACTGGTCGCCGGTGCCGTTGATGTCGGCCGGGTCCCAGCCGTTGCCCGAGATGGCGTACCAGGTCGGTTCCCAGTAGAAGACGCCGATCGCTCCGGCGCCGCGGGCGGTGTTCTGGACCGCGGTGAAGTTGTTCGCCTGCCCTGTCCAGGTGGCCGGGTAGCCGGAGCACGGCGCCGAGCCGCCGATCACGTTCGGCTCGCTGTCGGCGTTGGCGGCGGTGAACGGGTAGGCGGTCTCCGCCACGATGACCGGCTTCCCGTAGCGGGTCCGCACATCGTTGATCACTGTGGACAGGTTGGACAGCGAGCCGTGCCACATGCAGTAGTACGACAGCGCGGTGATGTCCCACGGCACGCCTTTGGCGCGGATCCCGTCGTAGAACCAGCGCGCGTTCGCGAGGCTGTCGGCGTCCGCGGTGTGGATGATCACCTGGGTGCCGCTGTTGCACGCCTTGGTCGCGTTGTAGCCGGCCTTGAGCAGCAGGCTCAGGTTGGTGAAGTCGTTGTTGATGACCTTGCCGTCGTTCCAGAGCATGCCGACGTTGATCTCGTTGCCGATCTGCACGCTGTCCGGCGTGGTGCCCTGCGCCTTCAGGCTGTTGCAGACGTCGTAGGTGTAGTTGTAGACGTCCGTCTGGAGCTGGCTGATGCCGTGGCTCGCCCACGCCGCCGGCTTGAACTGCTTGCCGGGGTCGGCCCAGGTGTCCGAATAGTGGAAGTCGATCATCAGGCCGAGGCCCTTGGCCTTGACCGTCCTGGCGTAGGCCAGGACTTTGGCCTTGTTGTTGTAGCCGCTCGCCGGATTGTTCCAGATGCGCAGCCGGACGTAGTTGACTCCGGCGCCCTTGAGGATGTCCAGCGGGTCGGCGGCTGTCCCGGCGGCGTTGTAGTACTTGGCCCCGAGGTCCAGGCTCCGCTGGAGCGAGGAGACGTCGGCGCCGCGCATGCTCAGCGTGGCGGCAGAGGCGGGCGCGGCACTCAACGGTATGACCGCGAGCAGCGTCGCGAGGGTCAGCAGGAGCGTGACGCGGATCCTACGTAAGGGGTGGACGGCCATCTCGATCTCCTTACCTTGTGTGAACGCTCACAGATGAGTGGGGCGGCGGTATGCAGGGAGAATGCACCTTCGGGGGACAAAGTCGGCCTTCTGTGTGCTGTGAACGTTCACAGACTTGTTGAGCACGAGGATAAAGAACAATCCGGCACCGGGAAAGAGCGAGTTTCGCCCATGTTCCGCGCGGGAGGCGGCCGCGCTTCAGTGCGCATGTGACCTAGTTGTTCCTGTTTCGTGACAAATGACCAGAATGAGCCGATCGTTTGTCGTCCCTTCTGTCACTGCACGCACATTGTTCACTCGTGCGCTCCAAAGTGTCCGCCCGAGAGCACGCCGCCTTATCGGCTGCTTATGCACGACAGAGAAGGGACTGCACCTGATGCAGCCAATGGCAGCCCGAAAGCCAGTGGGCGGCTTACGGAACCGAGGACGTCTCGCTGCGGTCGCCGCGGTCGCGGCGTTGCTCGCCGGCAGCCTCGTCACCGCGGCGTACGCCGACCCGGGACAGGGAGAACAAGATCGGGGACGGCCCAGCCCGACGCCGACCGGCTCTCAGAGCCCTCCGGCGCTCACCCCAGCCGGCGGTTCGTACCTCGAGGGCACGGTGAAGGTCGCGGCGGTCCCGGCCGCGGCCGGTGACAGCGTCACGAAACTCGCCATCGACGACAAAGCGCTCGACGCCACCCGGACCGTGGGCGTCTCCAAGCTCAGCTTCGACGTCGGCTCGAACTCGACGGAGGCGCAGTACCACAGCTACGTGCTCGTCAACGGGGCGTACCGGAGCGACATCGGCGACCACGTGAACGAGCGGGCGACGATGGAGATCCCGAACGAGCACCTGGTCAAGGGAGAGAACACCGTCGAGTTCGTCGTCGGCACGATCCAGTCGTCGTGCGGCCTCAACCACGACGACTTCGTACTGTCCGACGTGGGCCTCGAACTGCTCGGCGAGGTCGCGGACGGCGAGGACAACCCGTACACCTTCTCCTTCGGCGACGGCAGCTGCGGCACCAACACCACGCTGCTGAAGCGCGCCACGCTCAAGTTCTTCGTCCAGGGCGACCCGCAGGGCACCACGGGTCTCAGCGCGGACGTGGACACCACGACGCTGGCCAACGGCGAGCACGCCATCACCGCCACGACCGCGGCCGGCGTGACCGTCAAGAACACCGTCACCGTGAACAACGCTCCGGCCGGGGCGCCGCGGCTGCTGCCCACGGACGGCACGCTCGTGGCGGGCACGAAGCCGGTCTTCGCCACGGTTCCGGCGAACAGCGCGGGCGGCGTCAAGTCCCTCACCGTCGACGGCGAGAAGCCCGTCACGAAGCCCACGCTCGGCAACGGCGCCGCGATGCTCGGCTTCGACGTGGGCGCGGACGGGATCGAGGACAAGTTCGACAACTTCCTGCTGGTCAACGGCAAGCGCATCGACCTCGGCGGCTCCTGGGCGAACCAGCGGGTGACCATCGCGGTTCCGGCCAAATTCCTGGTGCCCGGCGACAACACGATCAAGGTCGTCACCGGCGACGCCAAGGAGTCCTGCGGGAACAACCGCGACGACTTCACGATCGCGAACCTCGCCCTCGCCCTCGACGGCGCCACCGTGACCGGCCAGGACATCAAGCCGTCGTACGAGATGGGCGACGGCGCCTGCGGCAGCGTCCAGACCCTCCTCCGCGAGGCCGAGCTGCGCTACACGATCGACGCCCCCGCGGTGCACGTCGTCGAGACGCTGGGCTCGGGCAACGCCACCCTCAGCTTCAACGTGGGCAGCAACTCGATCGAGGCGCGCTACCAGAACTTCCTGCTCGTCAACGGCCAGAAGGTCGTGCTCGACGGCGACTTCGTGAGCAAGCGCGTCGACTTCACGATCCCGAACGAGTTCCTGGTGCCCGGCTGGAACACGATCGACTTCGTGGCGGGCACCTTCCCGACGTCGTGCGGCAGGAACCGCGACGACTTCGCGATCTCGAACATCGTGCTGACCCCGGCGCAGGGCACGGCGACCGGCCAGATGCTGAAGACCTCATACGGCATGGGCGACGGCAACTGCGGTGACAACGTGAACCCGCTCACCGAGATCGACCTCGAGTTCCTGGTGGACGCCCCGGCCCGCGGCCTGCGCGCCGACCTCGACACCACCGCCATCAAGGACGGCAAGCACAAGCTCGCCGCGGAGTCGGCAACCGGGGAGGTCGCCACCCGCACCCTGATCACCGACAACTCCGCGCCGAAGGTCGCCAGGAGCGGCCCGGCCGAGGGCGAGAAGATCGCCGCCACGGTCGTGCTGGACGTCAAGCTGGAGGACGCCTCCGGCGTCGTGTCCGGGCCGGACGTCAAGCTCGACGGCCAGCCGATCGAGCTGGGCGCCCAGGTGGGGCCGGGGCTCCGCGCCGGCACGCACACCCTGGCCGTGACCGGTGCCGACGGGCTCGGCAACACCGCGACCCGCGAGGTCGTGTTCGAGTCCGCGGGCATCCCGGACGTGCCCGCCGAGCTGACCCCGGCGCGGGGAGCCACCGACGTGTCGGACCCCGTCCGGCTCTCGGCGAAGGTGGCCGAGCCCGACGGCGGCCAGGTGACGGCGACGTTCTCCGAGGCGAAGATCCTCACCCCGGACCAGGTGTTCCAGGGCACGGCCCAGTCCGTCCCGACGACCCTGCGGGTCCCGGGCGAGAAGCGCGTCAGGACCGACGGGCTCGAGCCCGCCGACGGCAGGACGCTCGACGCCCCCTCCGGGCAGGACCTCGTCTACCAGCGGTACGACGTCGAGGTCCAGGGCCACGTGGACTCGCCGGTCCTGCGCTGGGAGGGCGTCATCGACCCCGAGCGCCTGGCGTCGCTGCGGGTGTGGAACACGAAGGCCGAGGCGTGGGACCTCTTGACGAGCGCCCGCGGCGCCGCCGGGGGCAGGACCGTCCTCACGGCCGTCGTCGGCCGGGAGTACGTCGACAAGCAGCAGGTGCACGTCATGGTGACGGGCGAGGACCCGTTCGCCGACGACATCCAGCCCGGCGACCCGAACGGGTTCGCCGACCCCGCGAGCTACGACTTCTCGATCGTCCACTTCACCGACACGCAGTACCTCTCCGAGGGCGCGGTGGAGCAGGAGACGCCCGAGGAGCGCGCGGTGTGGGAGTCGGCCTACGCCGGCATCGTCAACTGGATCAAGGAGAACAAGGACCAGCGGAAGATCTCGTACGTCGCCCACACCGGCGACATCATCGAGAACAACATCCGCAAGCCCGCCGACGAGGCCGCGCAGCGGCAGGTCACCGGCGAGCTCGAGGTCTCCTCGAAGCAGCAGAAGGTGCTGGACGACGCGGGCGTCCCGAACGGCGTGATCGCCGGTAACCACGACAACCAGTCGGGCACCGAGAACGGGCCGGAGGCGATCTACAACAAGTACTACGGCCCCAGCCGGTACCAGGACGTGTCCCAGGGCTGGCAGCACGCCAAGTACGGCGGGCCGTGGAAGGAAGGCGACAACCAGAACCACTACGACCTGTTCTCCGCGGGCGGGCTGGACTTCGTCGTGGTCGGCCTGTCGTACGGCGTGACCAGGGAGGAGGCCGAATGGGCCGACTCCGTCTTCAAGAAGTACGCCAACCGCAACGGCATCCTGCTCTCGCACGACTACCTGGTGCCGAGCACCAACCCCGACGGGCGCGGCACCGGATTCTCCGCCCCCGACGGCTCGATGCTGTACAAGACGGTGGTCGAGAAGAACCCGAACGTCTTCTTGATCCTCGCCGGACACGAGCACGGCGTGGGCACCAACGTGAAGCCGAAGGTCGGCCAGGTCGGCAACGGCGTCGTCGAGCTGCTGGCGGACTACCAGTTCTACACGGTGTCGGCCGACCGCCTGGGGCTCACCCAGATCGGCGGGTACAACCCGCAGGACCAGCTCCAGTTCGGCGCGAGCTTCTTCCGGTTGCTGCAGTTCGACGTCAAGCGGGCGGAGCTGAGCGTGGACACCTACTCCCCGCTGCTCAACGACTTCGGCGCCACCGAGTTCGACCCGATGCGCCGCTATGACGGGCGCGAGGACAACATGGTGCTGCCGGTCGACCTCACCTCCCGCACGACGACCTTCCAGACCGACTCGCTGGCGCTCTACAAGCCCACGCGGATCATCGGCAGGAGCACGGTCGCCTCAGGCCAGGTCGCCTCGGTGACCTGGGACCGCCTCAAGGACGACACGGCTTACGCCTGGTTCGTCACGGCACGCTCCGCCGGCGGCGGCGTGACCGCCTCCGAGCCGAGCGTCTTCGTCACCAAGGACGAGCACGGCCGCCCGGGCAAGTGGGGGCCTGACTCGCCCATGTACCGCTGGTTCAACCGCTGACCGATCAACGCCGCCCCGGGCCGCCTGGTCCGGGGCGGCGTTCACCCGCTGATCCGGAGAAGACAGACATGCCTCGCAGGTGCCGGCTGTCCGCCGTCGTGGTGCTCGCTGCCGTCATCCTCGGCGGCGTGCTGGCCAATATGGTCCACCCCGCCCCGGCGGCGGCGCACGACGCGACCACGACCGCCCACGCCGAGGTGACCGGCACGGGCGCGAACGTCCGGGTCGTACTCGACCTGGAGTACGACCTGCTCATGAAATCGGCCTGGCTCTACGCGGAGGCCTACGAGGCGAAGGAGCGGGCCGAACAGCTCCGCCAGCTCAAGCTCAACCGTGACGCCGTGACCGACTACGTGACGCGCCGCTTCGCCGTGGCGTACGACGGCAAGCCGTGCGCGCCCACGACGGCAGGCGACGCGGACGTGCGCCTGCGTGGCAAGACGGCCTTCGCGGTGCTGACCTTCGCCTACGCCTGCCAAGGCGAGGCCGGGGGAGCGCACGCGATCTCGAGCGCGCTGTTCCCCGACGCCGAGAGCTTCGTGCACAGCACGAAGACGACGGTCCGGTACGACCTCGACGGCGAGACGAGCTCCGCGGTCCTGGACGCCAAGAACCCGACGCTGCGGATCGGCGAGCGCCCGGCATCGCATCAGGTGTGGGAGTTCTTCCTGCTCGGTGCCGAGCACCTGGCATTCGGCCTCGACCACGGCCTCTTCCTGCTCGCGCTCCTCATCGGCGCGCGGCGGCTGCGCGACGTCGTCGTCACGGCCTCCGCCTTCACGGTCGCCCACAGCATCACGTTCCTCCTGGCGGCGATGGGGGTCGTGGACGTGCCGGGAGAGATCGTCGAGCCGGTCATCGCGGCGTCGATCATCGTCGTGGCGGTCGCCAACCTGCTGGGCCGCGAGGAGGACAGACTGGGCAAATGGCGGCTGCCCATCGTCCTCGCCTTCGGCCTGATCCACGGGCTGGGCTTCGCGGGCGCGCTGGACATCGAGGAGAGCGGGTCGTGGCAGCTGCTCCTGTCGCTCCTGAGCTTCAACGTCGGCATCGAGGTGACGCAGCTCGTGATCATCGCGCTGCTCTTCCCGCTGCTGGCGCTGCTGCGCCGGACGTCCGCGGCCCGCTGGGCGGTGGCCGTGATGTCGGTGCCCATCGCGGCGGTCAGCCTGTACTGGTTCTTCGACCGCATCCCGCTGCCGCTCTGACGCTTCGCACCCGCGCAGGCGGCCGGTGACCGGCCAGGCCATCGACCTGTCCGGCGGGACGTGCCTCGGCCCGCTCGCCATGGCGTGATCCCGTGCCGGTGGATAATCACCGGCATGCGGTTTGCGATCCTGGGCGAGACCCGGGCATGGCGCGACGACGGGGCGGAAGCGCCGCTGGGCGGCCCGGCCCGCCGCGCGCTGCTCACCCTGCTGCTGGTCAGGCCCGGCGAGGTCGTGCCGGCCGATCGGCTGGCCGACGAGGTCGACCCGGGCGGGGCGCTGTCGGCGCACGCGCTGCAGTCCCAGGTGTCCCGGCTGCGCACGGCGCTGGGCTCGGCCGCCGCGATCGAGCGGGCCGGGGCGGGCTACCGGATCGTGGTCGACGACGATGACGTGGACGCCTGCCGGTTCGAGCGGCTGGCGCAGGAGGGCCGGGCCGCGCTGCGCGACGGCGACGCCGGGCGGGCGGTCGCGCTGCTGCGCGAGGCGCTGGAGCTGTGGCGGGGGCCGGCGCTGGCCGGCCTGGCCGAGAGCCGGACCGCTCAGGCCGCCGCCGTACGGCTGGAGGAACGCCGGCTCGGCGCCCTCGAGGACCGGATCGAGGGCGAGCTGCGACTCGGCGAGCAGCGCGCGGCCGTGGCGGAGCTGCGCGAGCTGGTCGGCCGCCATCCGCTCCGTGAACGGCTGGCGGGGCTGCTGATGCGGGCGCTGTACGCCGAGGGCGGGCAGGCCGAGGCGCTGGTGGTGTTCGAGGAGACCAGGCGGCACCTGGCCGGCGAGCTGGGCGCCGATCCCTCGGCCGAGCTGGTCGCGCTCCACCGGGAGCTGCTGAGCGCCGATCCGTCGCCGACCCCGGTCGCGCCGCCCGCCCAGCTGACGTCCTTCGTCGGCCGCGCCGATGAGGTGGCCGGGGTCGCCGATCTGCTGCGCGTGGCCCGGCTGGTCACGCTGGCCGGCCCCGGCGGGGTCGGCAAGACCCGGCTGTCGGTCGAGGTGGCCGCGGTCGCGGCGGACGACGTGTGCTTCGTGGAGCTGGCGCCGCTGCGTGACGGCGGCGCCCTGGCCCAGGTGCTGCTGGGCGCGCTGGGCCTGCGCGCGAACGGGCTCCAGCTGGGGGACGGCGGGCAGCAGCCGGTCGACCGCCTGATCGGGGCGCTGTCGGACCGGCTGCTCCTGCTCGTCCTGGACAACTGCGAGCATCTGGTCGAAGAGGCTGCCGCGCTGGTGGCGCGGCTGCTGGCGGCCTGCCCGCGGCTGCGGGTCCTGGCGACGAGCCGGGAGCCGCTCGGCATCATCGGCGAGAACCTCTGGCAGGTGCGGCCGCTCGATGACGAGGCGGCCGCAGGGCTGTTCACCGATCGGGCCCGAGCCGTGCGGCGCGGGTTCGCGGCCGACTCCCGGCTCGTGCGGCGGATCTGCGCGGCGCTCGACAACCTGCCGCTGGCCATCGAGCTGGCGGCGGCGCGGCTGCGCACGCTGGACATCGACGACCTGGCGGGACGGCTCCACGACCGGCTCGCCGTCGCGGCCCGCGGCAGCCGTACCACCGATGAGCGGCATCGCACGCTGCGCTCGGTGGTGGCGTGGAGCTGGGAGCTGCTGTCCGAGCCCGAGCAGCGGGCCGCGCGGTGGTTCACGGTCTTCGCCGGAGGCGCGACGGCGGAGTCCGCGCTGCGGGTGTGCGGCACCGACGGCGAGACGCTGGAGTCGCTGGCCGACAAGTCGCTCCTGGAGGTCTCGGGCGGCCGCTACCGCATGCTGGAGACGATCCGCGCGTACGGCGCCGAACGGCTCGACGCCGCGGGCGAGCGCGAGCCGGCCCGGCGTGCCCACGCCCGGCACGTCCTGGCGCTGGCGCGGACCGCGGATCCGCATCTGCGGCAGGCCGAACAGCTGGAGTGGCTGCCGGTCCTGGCGGCCGAGCACGCCGACCTGCTGGCGGCCGTGCGCTGGGCGGTCGAGGCGCGGGAGGCGGAGACGGCTCTGGAACTGCTCGCCTCGGCCTCGACGTACCTGTGGATCCGCGGCGTGGCCGCCTCGGTCGCGCCGGAGGCGGTCGCGCTGCTGGACACGCTGGGCGTCGCGCCCCCTGCCGGCCTCGGCGAGGAGTTCGTGGTGTGCGTGCTGCTCGCGGCGTTCGGCGAAGCCGGGCGGCCGGTGTGGCAGCGGCACCGTGCGCAGGCCGAGAAGGCGCTGGCCGCGGCATGGTCGGGTGCCCAGCCGGGCCGTCATCCGGCCGTCCTGCTGCTGTGGATGATGCGGGTCGCGGGCGAGGCCGACCCGCACGGCGCGTTCGCACTCGTCTCGTCCCAGCGCGACCGCCCCGAGCCGTGGGTACGGGCGGTCGCCGAGTACGTGTGGGGATTCGGGCTTCTCGGCGAGGGCGACGACGCGGCGGAGCGCGGCTTCGGCGCCGCCGTCGAGGGTTTCCGCTCGATCGGCGACCGGTGGGGCACCGCGCTGGCGTTGGACATGCTCGCGAGTCTGGCGGGCGCGCGCGGTGATCGCGCGACGGCCATCGCGCTCACCGACGAGGCGCTCACCCTCACCGAGCAGCTCGGCGCCCTGGAGGACAGCGCCGACCTGCTGGTCAACCGGGGCGATCACCTCGCCGGCGACGACGCGGCGGCGGCCCGCGCCGACTATGCCAGGGCCGCCGACCTCGCCCGCCGCGCCGGCAGCGCCTCCACCCTGGCGGCCGCACTCCGCGGCCTCGGCGACATCGCGCTGCTGGAGCAGGACCGGGCCGAGGCGGAGCGGCTGTACGCGGAGGCTCTTGACCGGATCGACCCGTACTGGATCAGAAGCCTCGGCAACCGGGTGCGCGCCCTCGCCGGGCTCGGCCGCGTCGCCGAGGCGCGCGGCGACCACGCCACGGCCCGTTCGCGGTACCGGGAGATCGCTGAGGCGGCGGCCGTGATCGGCGCCTCCACCCCGGAAGCGCTGCGCCTGATGGGCCTGCCCGAAAACCTCATCGAGGCGGTGAGCCGCCTGATTTGCCGCTGAACGCTTTACGCTGGCGGTTGTGACCGTCACTCCCGCGCAATTGCGTGCCCTCGCGAGCCGCGCCGAGGCACTCACCGCCGAGGTCAGGGAGCTCTGCGGCAGCGCCCCGGCCGAATCGCCCGAACGCGCCCACCTCCAGGCCGCACTGCATGCGGCGGGCTGGCTCGCCAGAGGCGCCGAGGATCTGCAGCGTGCGGCCGAAGACCTGGCCTAGGGTTTGAACCGTTACGCATATTCGCTATGAAAACCTCAGGTTGTGCCGTGATCCTTTACCGGCTTTGCTGAGTCTGAGGTTGGCGAGGGCCGCCAAGAGTCTTGGGGGGTGCACCCGGCGACGCTGCGGCTGTGGGCCAGCCGGAGCCAGATTCGCTGCGTGTGGGTCGGCATGTCGCAGCCGCGAATGCCACTTCGATGAAGCGGACCTGGGTGGCTTCGCCGGTGCTGCGGTTTCTGTGGTCCGGGAGCTGGCCGAGGTCGCTATGTGTGCGTGTCCGGCACAGGCAGGAGAATCTCCTGACGGTGCGGGAAGACGAACTGTGGCGCACCAGCTGGACCGGGATTGCGGAGGTCTGGGCGAACGGTGTCCGGCGGTTGCGTATCGCTCAAACGTTCTACCCAAGGATGCAAACTGTTGGTAGCGTTACGGTCACACATCGTAGAGGCAGGTGGCGGGAGGCGAGGAGTGGGCGGGATGCAGGCCGAGCGGGACACGCATCAATGCCGCCTCGCGACGGAGGGCGGTGCATGAGCAAGCTCACCGCGACCGCGACCTGCACCGCCCACTCCGCCACGGTGGAAAGGACCGGCGAGATCGTCTCTCACGCCCTGCTTGTGCAGCGGGTTGCCTGGCTGAGTGGCCTGGCGCGGGACCTGACCGCCCATCTGGTCACCGCTCGGTGGAACCCTGATGATCTGGACGCGCTGGCATCCGGGGTCGGGCCGGACGGGCGCGCGTTGCCGTCGAAGGGATGGATGGCCCTGCGTCGGCTCGGCTGGGGCATGCCCCCGGAGCCGGGCGTGTACGCCTGCGATCGGGTGCTGCGATGCGCGCAGGAGCAGGCCGCCCGCACCTTGCGGCTCGCGCTGCACCGGCGCCGCCTGGTGGATGCGATCGTGGCGACCTGGCCGCAGAACCCGCGCGCCCGTACCCGCGCCGAATGGGACGCGCTGCGCACGCTACTGCAAGAAGTGCTGCCGGACGGGGTGACCGCGGCGGACATCCGCAACCGGACCCGGCAGATCCGCGCCCATCACGACGAGCATGACGCGTTCCCGGCCGATCTGACCGACATGGAGGAGCCCCCGGCCAGTGCGGCACAGATCGTGCTGGCAGCCGCCGACCGGCAACTCATCACCCTGGAGCGCGCCGGCCAGCACAGCGCCCGCCTACGGGTACGTCTTCCGCTGGTCGCACGTCCCGCCTGCAGTAAGGAGTGGGCCTGGCATGTGTTGCCGATCGCCTTGCCGCCGACCGTCCCGCCGCAGGCCAAGCTGTGCACCCCCACCCTGCGGGTCAAAAAGGGCCGGGTGCGTGTCGATCTGCCGTTCCAGACCCCGATCGCCTTCGCGCCCGCCACCGGACATCTGATCGGGTGCGGGTTCGACTGGGGCCTCAACACGCTGCTGACCGGCACCGCGGCGCGGCTGGCCGACGGCCGGGTTCTCTCGGATGGGCGGCCGCTGGTCTACGACGCCACCGGCATCTCCGCCAAGCTGCACCGGCTCAGGGACGAGCGTGAACACCTAACCACCAAGCACAAACACCAGGAAACGCTCCTGGCGGGCATCACCGTCGCCGACCCCCGCTTCGCGCAGTTGAGCGCGGCCTGCCAGGCCCTCGGGGTGGAGCACGAGCGCTTATGCACGCGCATCCGCAACCTGAACAAGGCGCTGGCATGGTCGGCCGCACGCTGGGCGGTCGACCAGGCACTCATCGCCGGGGCGACGGTCATCTATCTGGAAGACCTGGCCACCCTGGAAACACGCGGGCGTCGAGGGGGCGCGAACGCGCGCCTGTCGGGGCAGGTGCGCGGGCAGATCGTCGAGGCGATCCGGCACCTGGCGGCCAAGCACACCATCGCCGTGGTCACCGTCCCAGCCCGCGGCACCTCCAAATACTGCCCCCGCTGCGGCGAGGGCACCTCGCTGCTGCGGCACTGCCCGGCCCCGGACCGGCTCAGCGAGCGGGGCTGGACATGGGCACACTGCCCGGCCTGCGGCCTGTCGTGCGATCGGGACTGGGCCGCGGCCGAGCGGATCGTCGCACGCGGCCTGCTCGGCCAAAACGCCACCCGCACCCACCGCACCACCGGCACCCGCACCATCGGCAAGAGCGTGGAGGGCAACGTCGCCCGCGCCCGCCGCACCCGCAAGCCCACCCGGGCCGCCCGGCGTGCCCGCCGCACCCACACCGACCTGCACCCCCGCCCGGCAGCACGAGACAGATCCAAGAACCGCCCCACCCCGAAACGGCCCACCCGCACGTCGAAGAACCCGATCAACACATCGATGACCTCCAGCCGTGTGCCCGACCGGCGCACGGTGCCCGCCCCGCTCCCCGCTGGGAGCGGACAGCGTCCGGCGGGCCATGCACCCAAGCCGGGACGGCACCAGCCGAACCGGACAGGGCATGCCAGGAATTCTCACCACCGGACCGGCTTCCACCACGCCCAAGCCACCCCCGTGCTCGCACTCACCAAGCATGGACGCGGCCCACGCCAGGCCACGCCTGTCCGAGTTGCCTGATCCCTTCAGGAAACTACAGAAAATTCAAGACGCTCAGGTCCCAGCCGTCGGGTGGGGTGTCTGCCCGGAGCACGGCAACACCCTCTCCTCCCGCGCCGGCGTCGCCACGTGCCGGGTGTGCCGCCGTACGTGGAACTACGACCGGCTTGGCCAGCCGTGCCGCGAGCCGGTGACATGGAAGGTGGTCTGACCCGGCCGGGACGGAGACGAGGATGTGCGACGGGCACGTCCTCGGCGCCCGCGCGGTCATGGGGAGCGCCACCTTCACCCGTCTCAATGTAGGGGCCTTCGACGAGCAGTTGTAACCGCCTGGTGGCATCCCTTACGTGATCGGCTTCCTTCAGGTGAGAGCCTGGCGGTGCAGGCGGGCGGCCTTGGCCATGTTCCAGCCCAGCACCCCCGTGACCTTGCCGCCGAGGCGGTGGAGGGCGACGAAGCGGTTCTGCTCGGGATCGCCCTCCACCACCTCGACCTCGGCGTCAGGAGACAGGAGGCCGTGGGCCTGGACCTTGACGTCGTACTGGTCGGTCCAGAAGTAGGGGATGGGCGTGTAGACGCGCTCCTCGCCGAGGATGTTGGCCGCCACGACCTGGGCCTGCTCGACGGCGTTGGTCCGGTTCTCCAGCCGCAGCCTGCGGCCGAGCCGCTCGTGGTGCCAGGAGGCCAGGTCGCCCACGGCGTAGACGCCGTCGGCGGCGCGCAGCCGGGCGTCGCACTCGACGCCGTCGCCCACCGGCAGCCCGCTGCCCTCGAGCCAGGCGGTCGCCGGGCGGGAGCCGATCGCCACCACCACCGCGTCGGCGGGCAGCAGCTCGTCGGAGGCCAGGCGTACCCCCGTGACCCGCCCGCCCTGAGCGGTCAGGCTCTCGACCGCGACGCCGAGCCGCAGCCCGACGCCGCGCTCGGCGTGCCGCCGGGTGAGCAGCGTGGCGGCCGGGTCGCCGAGCAGGTCCGCCAGGACGGCGCGGCCGAGGCCGACAAGGGTGACGTCGAGGCCCATCTCGCGCGCGGTGGCGGCGACCTCGGTGCCCAGCACGCCCTCGCCCACGACCACGAGCCGGGGTCCGTCGAGCAGGTGGGCCCGCAGGGCGAGCGCGTCGTCCAGGGTGCGCAGCACGTGCACGCCCGCCAGCCCGTCCTGGCCGGGGAGGCGGGACGGGGTCAGCCCGGTGGCCAGGACCACGGCGTCGGCGTGCAGGATCCGAGCGGACGCCGTCGTCACCTCGCGCGCCGCCGGAGTGAGCCGTACCGCCGGGTCTCCCAGGATGAACTCGGCGCCCAGCTCGGCCAGCTGGGCCTCGGCTCGCAGGTGCGCTTTCTCGCTCTCCCACGCCCCGGACAGGACCTGCTTGGACAGGGGCGGCCGGTCGTAGGGCGGGTGGGGTTCGGCGCCGAGAAGGGTCAGGCCGCCTTGGTGGCCCTTGCGGCGTAGCGCCTCCGCGACGGCCAGGCCGCCGGCGGACGCGCCCACGATCAGGACGTCGGTCAAGGGTCAGCCCTCCACGGTGATCGCGGCGGCCGGGCAGACGTCGGCGGCCTCGCGGACCGCGGCGTGGTGCTCCTCGGCAGGGGAGGCGTCCAGCAGGATCACGATGCCGTCGTCCTCGCCCTGGTCGAACACGTCGGGCGCGAGCAGCACGCACTGGCCCGCGCCGCAGCACTTGTCCGCGTCAACGGTGATGTTCATCAAGGTTCCCTTCTATTACCAGGTGACCGGGACCTGCTCCAGGCCGCCGACCAGGAGCCCTTCGCGGCGGGCGAGGGCGTCGGCGGGCACGGCCAGCCGCAGCGTGGGGAGGCGGTCGAGCAGCACCTTGAGCACGGTCTGGAGCTCGGTGCGGGCCAGCGACTGGCCGAGGCAGGCGT
Source organism: Nonomuraea sp. B19D2 (assembly GCF_040137845.1). Taxonomy (NCBI): domain Bacteria; kingdom Bacillati; phylum Actinomycetota; class Actinomycetes; order Streptosporangiales; family Streptosporangiaceae; genus Nonomuraea; species Nonomuraea sp. B19D2. The sequence goes on from NZ_JBEFAK010000028.1 coordinate 109,290, forward strand.
ACGGCCCGGCGCCGAAGATCAGGTGCGGGTTGGGTGAGCGGGTCAGGTCCATCTCGGCGGCGTTCTCGAACGCGTCCTCGTCCCGGTTGGCCGCCGACAGGCTGCAGACGACGGTGGTGCCCTTCGGCAGCGTGGTGTCGCCGACCGCCACCTCCTCGCTGATGTAGCGGGGGATGCCGAAGCCGAAGTTGGCGTCGTAACGCAGGCACTCCTCGACCGCCGAGCGGATCAACGTGCGGTCGGCCACCAGCCGCTCCCAGCGGGTGCGGTCGGCCAGCAGCATCGCGACCATCTTGCCGATCATGTTGGCGGTGGTCTCGTGCCCGGCGACCAGCAGCCCCTGGGCGGTCATCAGCATGACCTCCTCGGTGACCTCGCCGCCGAGCGCGCCGACCATCGAGATCAGCTCGCTGATCAGGTCGTCGCCCGGCTCGGCGCGCTTGGCGGCCACGTGGGCGCGCATGTACGCGGTGAACTCGGCCTGGGCGGCGTCGATCTCGTCCTGGGTGTACTTGGTCAGGCTGAGCAGCGTGTCGGACCAGTACGCGAACCTGTCGCGGTCGGAGTCGGGCACGCCGAGCAGGTCGCAGATCACCCACACCGGCAGCGGGAAGCCGAGGGCCGTGACCAGGTCGGCGGGCGAACCCTGCTTGACCATCTCGTCCACCAGGCGGCCGGCCATCGCCTCCATCCCGGGCTGCATGTTCGACACCCGCTTGGCGGTGAACGCCTTGCCGATCAGCTTGCGCCACTCCCGGTGGGAGTCGTCCTTCACGCGCGTGCCGCCGGCGTTGCCGAACACGCCGCCGGACTCGTTCGAGGTGAGGTTGGCGGCGTCGTCGGCGACCAGATGGTGGGTGAAGCGGGGGTCCGACAGCAGCTGCTTCACATCGGCGTACCGGGTGAGCAGCAGCGCCTGGTCGCCGCTGGCCAGCCGGATCGGCGCCACGGGACAGCCCTGACGCAGCTCGGCCCACTCCTGCGGCGGCTCCAGAGCACTGGGCGCGGGGAACGGGTACTGCGGTGCCTGCTGAGTGGTGTCGCTCACATCTCCTCCAAAGTCATGCGGCGCTAACCGGACAACATTGTCCGGTAACACCGTAGCTTGCTCGCCTGGCGTATGTCGAGTAAAGGAGGAGTCAACGTCAAATAAGCGGACTTTGGTGTCCGGTTGCTATCGTTTCCGTTATGCGAGATGCGCGCCGTACGAACAGAGGCCCCGGCGCCGCGGCGCAGAACCGGGCGGCGCTGCTCGCGGCGGCTCGCGAGGTGTTCGCCGCCGCCGGTTACGACGCGCCGCTCAGCATGGTCGCCCGCGCGGCGGGGGTCGGCCAGGGCAGCCTCTACCGGCACTTCCCCGACCGCATCAGCCTGGCGATGGCCGTGTTCGAGGACGGCGTCGCCGAGGTGGAGGCGCTGGCGGCCGAGCCCGGCGCCACACTCGACGACGTGCTGGCCCTGATCACCGAGCAGGCCATCGCCTCGACCGCGTTCATCGACATGGTCAGCGCGTCCCTCGCCGACCCCCGGATCGTCGCGGTGCACAACCGCGTGGCGGACGTGCTGGCGGGCAAGCTCGCCGAGGCCCAGCGCGCCGGGCGTGTGCGCGCGGACCTGACCGCCGAGGACATGGTCCTGGCGGTCAGCATGATCACCGCGGTTCTTGCCAAGCGACCGGCGCCCGCCCGGCGCGTGTCCGCCGCGCGGGCGTGGACCCTGCTGCGCAGGGGCCTGGAGGCCTGACGCCTAGTAGACGAAGGGCCAGCCCGCGTTGTCGTATCCGATGAGGTTGATGCCGAGCAGGGGCGCGCCGTTGTTGGCGTAGTAGTGGTAGAAGAGCACCTCGGCGTCGCTGTCGGGGATCACCGCCTGGTGGCCCGGCCCGTGGACGCTGCCGTGCCCGGCCAGGACCTGGGTGCCGCCGCCCGAGGTCATGGCGACGCCGTTGCGGTCCACGTAGGGGCCGGTGATGCTGGTCGAACGGCCGACCATGATCCGGTACGTGCTGCTCGCGCCCTGGCAACAGGCGTCGAAGGACACCCACAGGTAGTAGTACGAGCCGTGCCTGAACACGAACGGCGCCTCGACCGCGGTGGTGCCGCCGGTGCGCTGGGCCAGGCTGGTGATCGAGGTGCCGAGGCGCTTGCCGGTGGCGGGGTCGAGCTGGATGAGTTTGATCCCGGTCCAGAAGGACCCGAAGGAGAGCCACCAGCGGCCCTGGGCGTCCACGATGAGGTTGGGGTCGATGGCGTTGTAGTTGCTCGACGACGTGGTGGAGATGATCAGGCCCTGGTTCGTCCAGGAGCCTGCGGCGCCCGTGGGTCGCAGGTCGCCGGGCGTGAAACTTTCACCGAAGCTCGCGCAGGGTTATCTCACGAGGGCTGTTGAAGGGGGCGCCGTCGCGCTCGATGACGATGGCCAGGATGTCGTCGAAGCTGCTGTGCGTGGCGTAGAAGGTCGCGACGCCGGGCGTCAGCCCGGCGGGGGAGGCGGGCGGCCCGGGCAGGTGAGACATGTGCCCCTCTCAAACAGGCGCGTCGATGTCAGGACGTGCCCGCGAGGCGCGACCGGGTGCGGGCCGGCGCCGACGAGGGCAGGGAGGCGAGGATGTCGGCGAGCGAGACACCGGTGAGGCTGCGCCGCCACGCGTCGTGCGCCTCGGCCATCTTCGCGGCGAGGATGCAGGTGTCCCGGCAGTCCTCGGGCGGCAGCGCCCCCCGCCCCTGCTGGCGGATCTCGCGGCACTCGTACGGTGCGGACGTGCCGTCGACGGCCTCGACGATCTGCAGGAGCGTGATCTCGGCGGCGGGCCGCCCGAGCCGGAACCCGCCCCGCGGGCCGGTCGTCGCCGCCAGCACTCCCGCCTTGACCAGCGCCTGCAACTGCTTGGCGAGATAGGGCGCCGGGAGGTCGTAGTAATGCGCGAGCTGTGCCGCTGACGCGGTGGCTCCCGGCTCGAGCTGCGCCAGCGTCGTGGCGCAGTGCAACACCCATTCGGTGCTCGCAGGCAGCTTCACGGTACCCAGCTTATCGCAGATATTGCGGACCTATATAGTCCGTGATAGCTTCCGTGCGTCGCCGAGAAGGGGAGAGATCATCATGCGGATCGCAGTCGCCGGCGCGACCGGGAACATCGGGGCCCGCACTGTCGCCGCCCTCGAACGGGACGGGCACGACGTCGTGCGCGTCAGCCGTTCGCTCGGTGTCGACGTGCTGACCGGTGCCGGGCTTGACGGCGCTCTCGCCGGCGTCGAGGCGGTCGTCGACGCCACCAACGGGCCGGCGACCGATGCGGCCGAGGCGGTGGCGTACTTCGGCGCCGCCACGCGAAACCTGCTCGCCGCCGAGGAGCGGGCCGGCGTCCGTCACCACGTGCTGCTCTCGATCGTCGGGATCGCCCGGGTCGAGGGCAACGCGCACTACGCCGGCAAGCGGGAGCAGGAGCGCCTGGTGGCTGCCGGCCCGGTGCCGTGGACGATCGTCCCGGCCACGCAGTTCCACGACTTCGCCGCGATGGTGGCGAGCTGGACCGAGCAGGACGGCGTGGCCACGATCGCGCCGCTGCTCGTGCAGCCGATCGCGCCCGCCGACGTGGCCGACGTCCTCGCTGAGATCGCGGTGGGCGAGCCGAAGGGGCGCTACGCCGACGTGGCCGGTCCCGAGCCGCAGGACCTGGTGGACATGGCCCGGCGCACCAACCAGGCGCAAGGCCGCGAGGTGAAGCTCGTGCCGACGTGGTCAGGGTTGTTCGGCCCGGCGATGGCCGGCGACGTGCTGCTGCCCGGCGAGGGCGCCCGCATCGCGCCCACCACCTTCGACGAGTGGCTCGCCGCTCAGCGGTAGAGCCCGGCCGCCGCCGCGGTGACAGCGCACGCGGCCGCCGCGGCGCCTTCCGATGACGAGCCCGCAGGGAGCGTGTCGCCGCAGCCTCAGCAGCTCAGATTCGGGCAGTTCAGCGCCAGCACCAGGCGGTCGCTCCCGTAGACGCCGGCGTAGTCCCCGCGGAATTCGTTGACCAGCCACACCTCTCCGCTTGCGGGCCAGTACGCGACGTTCTGCGCGTTGGTGGGAACCGTCGTCATGTAGTGGACGTTGAGCGTGCTGTGGTCGGCCGAGATCGTGACGCGGTGAAGGCAGGACTTCCGGTAGTCGCCGGAGATGTTCGCCGTGCCGCCCGGCATGTAGCTGACAGCGGGCGCGCCATCGGGGCATAACCCGACCAGGATGCCGTTGTCGCCGGTGAACACGCCGCCTTGGAGTTCCCAGACCGGACTGGTCCAGCCCTCGGTGGGGCGAACGAGCCCGTCGGAGCCGGTCTTGAGCAGGGCGGTGGACGAGTCCAGGGGCCAGCGGAGGATCTTCCCGCCGGAGGCGCCTCTCTTGTATTCGACAGTGGTGAGGTGGTCGGCGCCGCTGCGGTCGAGCGAGACGCCGTTGAAACAGGGCCTCGCCAGGTCGAGGCTGACGCACACCGCCGGTGAGTTGAGCCGGTAGTAGCCGATCTGCGGCAGGGCGAAGCCCGAGTACGCCGCCGAGCAGACACCGCCGACGCAGCCGACGTTCCCCGACGTGGTGGAGTTCATCTTCCAGAAGTGGGTGAGGTCGAAGACCCGTACGAGCCGGTCCCCGCCGGACACGTCCGGGTCGCCGCCTGTGACGAGGAAGAGCTTGTTGCCGTACCACGAGATGCCGTCGGCGTGGGTGGCGATCTCGTGGAAGCCCTCGGCGGTGCTGTCGGGTTCGACCAGCACGACATGCCGGTAGGGCGCCCCCGCCATTCCGCCGGTGACGTCGACGAAGGTTACCCTGGCGAGCCGGTTGGCGCCGTACTCGTGGGAGACACCGCTGCGCCAGCTCACCGCCACGATCTTTCGGCCGGTGCAGCCGTCGCAGGGCGGGTAGAGCACCGAGCCGTTCATGCCGTCGCCGCTGCCCGTGAGCCCTTGCGGGAACCAGTTCTTGGTCGTGTCGTCGGTGTTGTTCCAGCAGAATCCGCTGACCTGAACCGAGACGTGGAGGTCGGTGGGGTGGCAGATCGCGCGGGTGGAGTAGCCGCCGGCTATGACGGTGTCCATCCGCACCTTGGTCACCGGCAGCGTGGCGGCCACCGCGTCACGCTCCGGCATTGTCGAGGTAAAGGCCAACGGCCGGACCTGGGCCAGTTGCGTGGCCGTCAACGCGTAGCCGGTGGCGGCGTCAGCGGGCAGGGGGACGATCAAGAAGGCGGCGAGGAACGGGACCAGGGCGGCTAATCGCGTGATCAAGGTTGTCCTCCCGGAGGGGGCGGCCGGCGCCACCCCCTGTTATGAAGGTTTCCTTCATTACGTACATCAAGCGCCCGGGAAGATCAATGGAAAGCCGCGGAACTTAATGAGGGTTCCTGCGTATTGCCGCGATGAGGCTCAGCCGATCGGCTCCGGCATCCGGGTCACCCGGTAGGCGAGCTCGATGGTGGCGCCGGTGGCCGGGTCGCCCAGCTCCACGCGCCAGCCCGCCGCGAACTGGTCCACGTCCTTCGCCATGGGGATCGTCCCGGAGATCAGGACCGTGCCCGAGCCCGCGTAGGAGGAGCGGGACCAGAAGTGGCCGCCCCACAGGCATGTGCGGACGTGAACGCTGTACTCCTGGCGGAGGTAGCGGGCCGAGACGCCCTTCAAGGAGTTGACGAGGCAGGAGAGCGTGACCTTGGGCGGGTAGTGAACGAGGAGATGAACGTGGTCGTGCTCGCCGTTGAACTCGGTCGCGCGCATGCGAGCTTCTCGCACACCTTTTTCATGATCGGTTCGCAGCGCTTCAGCAAGGGGTTGGTGAAGACGTCCCACCGATATTTCATGACAAATACCAAATGCGCGGTGAGGTCATCAACGGAGTGTCACCCCTTCTGATATCGGGCTTTGGTTTCCATCCCGGTGACATACGCCAAAAGATAAAGTGGGGTTTGTGGGGCTGGAGAAACGCAACCGTGCTTGTTGCGCGCCTGGAGTTGGACCGGCGGCAGATCGGCGTCTTGGACGGTCAGGCGCACAACGCGCGCGCGGTGTGGAACCTGCTGCACGAATTCTTCACCTTCCGGCAGAGCCGGTTCGCGTCGCTGGCGCAGTGCGACGAGGCCATCCGGGTCGCCCGCAAGGAGATCGACTGGCTCAAGGATCTGCCCGCGCAGGCGGCGCAGGCCGTGCTGAAGACCTACCGGCAGGCGTGGGCGAACTTCTTCAACCCCGACCACCCGGCCGGGCGCCCCACGTTCAAGAGCCGGTTCCGTTCCCGGATGGCCGTGGACGTCCCCCAGGCGCGGGATCTGAACATCACCCGGATCAACCGGCGGTGGGGCGCGGTCAACATCCCCAAACTCGGCCGGGTCCGCTTCCGGTGGACGAAAGACCTGCCCGGCGTCACCAAGGGTGGACCGGACGGGAAGATCACCGGGGCGCGGTTGGTGAAGGAGGCCAATGGGTGGCACATCGTGTTCCGCACCCAGACCAAGCAACCGGTGCCCGCCCCGCACACGGGACCGCAAACCGCGATCGACCGGGGCATCACCGTGCCGTTGGCCCTGGCCACCGGAGAGAAGATCCGCCACCGTAAACAGTGGCTGTCCCACGGGGAGCAGCAGCGTCTGCTCCGTCTGGAGCGCAAAGCCGCCCGCCAGAAACGAGCGGCCAAACCCGGCCGGCCCACCAGCAACCGGCTGAAGCGAACCTACGGCCAGATCGCTCGCCTGCGCGCGAAAGCCAAGCGCCGGGCCATCGACTGGCAACACCAGACCACAGCGAAGCTCGCCGATCGGTTCTCCGTCATCGTGCTGGAAGACCTCAAGGTCAAGAACATGATGGCCGCCGCCTCCGGCACCATCGACGCGCCGGGCAAGAGCGTCGCCCAAAAACGGGGCCTGAACCACGCCATCGCCAGCCAGGCGTGGGGGCGCACCGCCGAGTTCCTCACCTACAAGGCCCGCGACAAGGGCGGGAAGGTTGTCGTCGTCCCGGCGCCGGGTACCAGCCAGGAATGCCACGCCTGCCACACGATCATCGAGGGGTCGCGCCAGACGCAGTCCCGGTTCGTGTGCAAGAACACAGCATGCGGGTGGATCGGCAACGCCGACGTCAACGCCGCCCGCACCCAGATGTACCGGTACAACTCAGCCGCCGGACAGGCGGTCACTGGACGTGGAGGTCCTGCACCACTGGGGCCGGTGAAGCGTCAAGCACCTCATGGCGGGACTACCCGCACCACCCCGCAAGGGGTGGCCGCGTAGCGGCCATGAGAATCCTCCCCCATTCATTGGGAGGCGCACGTCAACTGGGCAGGAACGCCGATCATGCGGAGGACGAGGAGTTCGAACGGCTCAACGCGGCGGGCTCCCGGTGAGCCCGGCCGGCTGAGTCAGGCCCCGAGCAGGACCTTCATGGTCGTCCCCAGATGAGTGCTGATCGCCGTACGGGCGGCCTCGGCGTCGCCCTTGGCCAGCGCGTCGTAGATCTCCCGGTGCTCCCTGAGCACCTCCTCCTGACGGCCGGCCTGGTTGTACAGGGCGATCACCCCGGCGCGGATCTGGCGGCTGCGCAGCCCGTCGTAGTGCCGGCTGAGCAGGGAATTGCCGACGGCGGAGACGATCGTGGCGTGGAAGAGGCGGTCCACGGCGATGAACTCCCTGGCGTGCTCGGGGCCGCTCAGCGCGCGCTGGCGTTCCATGAGCTCGGTGAGCTCCGGCAGCGGCGCCTCGCCCGAGGCGATGACCTGCTCGGCCGCGTAACGTTCCACGATGCCGCGCAGCTCCATCAGCTCGGTGATCTCGCGGCCCGACAGTGGCGCGATGTGCGCTCCGCGCTTGGGGACGAGCTGGATGAGATCCTCGGCCGCCAGAAGCAGCAGGGCCTCGCGGATCGGCGTGCGGGAGACGCCGATCCTGGAGGCGATCTCCTGCTCCGACAGAAACTTCCCCTGCATGTCGGGATCGGTCAGCACGCTCTCTTTGAGATACGCGTACGCCTTGTCTCGTCCGGACTGCATGGGGCCTCACCATCGATCGCATACAGCTGGTATGCAGAAATTACCACGCTGTTCGCTCCCGCTGAGAAGGACCTTATGGATCTGACCACACCAATGCCCGGCGACCGCGCGGCCAGGGTGGCCGAGGCCGCCGACGCGGCGCTGCTCCAGCGCCTTCACCGCGCCCTTGCCCGGACGGAGACGCCGCCGGACGGCCCGCGGCCCGTTGCCGCCGAGGGCGAGGGCAGGGGGCGGAAGGTCCGCGACGGCGGCCCGTACATCTGGACGGCCCCGCACGGATGGACGCCCGGCGACGTCCGCCCCGGCACCGGCCTGCTCGACGGGTGGACGCTCGCGGTCAAGGACCTGATCGCCCTGGCCGGGCGGCCCATCGGCGCCGGCTCCGCGGTACGCGCCGATGCGGCGGCCGAGACGGCGACCGCCGAGGTCGTGGCCCGGCTGATCGGCGCGGGCGCGGAGGTCGTCGGGAGCACCGCGTTGCACGAGTTCGCGTTCGGGACGACAGGGATCAACCGGCACACCGGAACCCCCGACAACCCGAACGCCCCCGGCCACATCACCGGCGGGTCCAGCTCGGGGTCGGCGGCGGCGGTCGCCGACGGCTCCGCGCGGATCTCCCTGGGCACCGACACCGGCGGCTCCATCCGGATTCCAGCAGCCCTGTGCGGAGTGGCCGGCTTCAAGCCGTCCTTCGGCCTTTACCCGACTGCCGGAGTCTTCCCGCTGAGCCCGTCCTTGGACCATGTCGGGCTGCACGCCCGCAATGTGCCGGACCTCTGCCTGGCGCACCGGGCGCTCGGGCACGCCGTCGGCGACGCCGTGGGGCGCGTCCGGCTCGGGGTGCTGACGAGCGAGGTCGAGGCGGCCGACGATCCGGTCCGCGAGGCGACGGAGCGCGCGCTGGCCCGACTCGAAGACGCCGGTCACGACCTCGTCCCCGTCGAAGGGCCCGCACCCGAGATGGTGTTCGCGACCAGCACCGCGATCATGTTCACCGAGGCCGCGGCCGTGCACGAGCCCACGCTCGGCTCCACCCGCTACGGGCCCGACGTGTACGGCAGGCTGGCGACCGGCGCGATGATCAGCGGCACCACCTACCACAATGCCCTGGCCGCCAGGCGCCGCCTGATCGAGCAGGTCCGGGCGTCGCTCGCCGACGTGGACGCCCTGGTCGGGCCGACCGTGCCGCTGCTCGCCCCCACCCTCGAGGCCGCCTCGCAGGACGGCACGCTGCCCGCCCGGCTCGTCGCCAACACCCGGCTGGCCAACGTCACCGGCCTGCCGGCCCTCTCGCTTCCGCTCCCCACCGCCGGGCCGCCCGTCGGCCTGCAGCTGACCGGGCTCACCGACGGCGACCTGCTCGCTCTCGCCGCCGCCGTGGAGAGCATCATCTGCGGGTCCTAGCGCGAGGAGCATCGGGGAGGCGGCTGCCCGGACGAAGTACGAAGTTCGTACAGTCCTGTATGGGGAGGTGCGGGCATGCCGGAATGGCTGGAGGCGGGGCTGTGGGGGCTGGTGGCCGGCGGGGCCCTGGTCCTGGGGGCCGCAGTCGCCTGGCTGGAGAGGGTTCCTGAGCGGCTGATCGCCATGATCATGGCCTTCGGGGCCGGTGTCCTGATCGCGGCGCTCTCGTACGAGCTGCTGGACGAGGCCGAGCGCTCCGGCGGGCTCCTGCCGACCGCCGCCGGCTTCCTCACCGGCGCCTGCGTCTACGTGGCGGCCAACGTGCTGCTGGCCAGGCGCGGCGCCCGGCACCGCAAGCGTTCGGGCCATCAGCAACCGAGCGAGGCCGACGTCCAGGGGAGTGGCGCGGCGATCGCCATCGGCGCCCTGCTCGACGGCGTGCCCGAGTCCGTGGTGCTCGGCCTGTCCCTCATGGGCGGAGGACAGATCGGGCTTGCCGTCCTCGCCGCGGTGTTCATCTCGAACGTCCCCGAAGGGCTCTCCAGCGCCGCCGGGATGAAGCGCGCGGGCCGCGGCGCCCGTTACGTGTTCGGCATCTGGGGAGGCATCGCGCTGGCCAGCGGACTGGCGGCGCTGCTCGGCAATCTGACCATGCAGGCCGCCTCGCCCGCGACCACCTCGGTCATGATGGGCGTCGCGGCGGGCGCGATCCTCGCCATGGTGGCCGACACGATGATCCCCGAGGCCTTCGAGCGCGCGCACGCCCTCACGGGGCTCATCGCCACGGTCGGGTTCCTGTCGGCCTTCGCCATCGAGCGCCTGGCCGAGTGATCCCTTCCATCGTGCGCAGGTCAGGACCATACGAATATCTCGGGGTCGGGCGCCACATGCCCGATGCTCCGTCCGCCGCCGTCCAGCTGCTTGACGGTGTGCAGGCACGTGGCGCGATCGACGATGGTCAGGTGGGGGAAGCGTGCGCTGATCGTCGCCTCCATGCGCGGCAGGTCGTCGAGTGTCCGCAGCCAGACCACCGGTGTCCCGGAGCGGGCATCGGGGCAGCGAGCGGCAGACGCCGTCTAGCTCCAGATCCCCGGAACCTCGTCCGGCACGTCGTCCTCGACTTCCTCCCGGTCGATCACATCTCCCCGCAGAGGCAGGAGAACGGTGACCTCGCGACCCCAGTCCGAGTACCGGCTGTCCGACTCGATCTGCATGGAGCCGTTGTGGAGGGGCAGGACGGCCTCGGCGGACAGCCGTTCGACCAGACCGGTCGGGCCGAGCCAGAGGGTGTAGGAGATCTTGCCGTCGCGGCCGCTCTTGGCGCGCGTCCCGAAGCGGGACGAGAAGGCGGGGGAGACCGCCGCGAGCTTGGTGGCCTTGATCGATCCCTTGAGTATCCCCTCGCGATACGAGGTCCGGTGGGTCAGGAGCGTCTTCAGCGTGGCCGGCTCCAGGACCTCGAGCAGCAGATTGCTCGCCGGCAGCTCCGTCCACTTGTAGCGCACCCAGCTCGTGCCCTGGGGCAGCGCGTCGTCGACGACCGGGCCGGAGACGTAGCTCACCTCCCCTGAGGAGATCATTCTGATCGGCCCCTCCTGCAGGGCCTCGGTCTCCTCCGGGTTCAACTTCTTCATGCTGCGGAGCATTTTCTCGCTGTAGCGCAGGGTCTGGGCCACATCGGAGGCGATCGGGCCGCGCGGGCCGAACCCGATCGTGCCGTCCAGACCGGAGGTGGCGGCGAAGCCGCGCCCGAACGTCACCTTCGCGGTGGACTGGACGTTGACGGCCTTGCCGCGGCCTAACTCGGCCTTGAGCGCCCTGACCGGGTCGATCCTGGGTGCCGCCTGCGCGGGCGTGGTGGTGAGCTGCACCACGCCCGCGACCACGGCGACACCGACGATGGTTCGCTTCATGGGTTTCCTTGGGAACGATCCTGAAAGACGCGAACAATCTGGTGCATCGGCAGATCGCCCGTCAAGCCGTTCGCCAAGGTGGGCCCCTACGGCCGGGTCAGCGCAGGTGAGCGGCCGTCCAGCAGTCCACCGCGCCGGGCTTGCCGCACTCCTTCAGAGCGTCGAGGGCCTTGCTCAGGCCGGCCGTCCTGGCGTTGCCCGGGTCGTTGGACTCCTCGCGAGGATCGGTGACGGTGTTGTAGTACTCCGGCTTCGGATCGCCCTTGTACTCGACATAGAGCTCACCCGCGGTCCGCACGGCGTTGTAGGTGGGCGGACGGGAGTTGCCCTTCTTGAGGGCATCCGCGTCGGGGTCCTGCTGGCCCGGCGCGTTGGGGGTCGGCTTGACGTGCTCGATCAGCGCCGCATTGCGCCAGCCGGTGACCTTCTGGCCCTGGATGAGGGGCAGCAGGCTACGGCCGTCGCGGCTGTCACGCGTCGCCTTGTCGACGCCGGCCATGTCGAGGAAGGTCGCGAACAGGTCCACGTTCTGGGTGATCGCGTCGGTCACGAGGTCGCCGCGCTGTCCCGCGGCCGGACGCCGGACGATGAGCGGCACCCGTACGTCGTGGTCGTAGGCGCTGGCCTTGCCGCGCACCAGGCGGTGCTGCCCGAGGTGGAAGCCGTTGTCGCTGGTGAACACGACGTACGTGTTCTGCTTCTCCGCCTCGGTCAACGCGGACAGGACGCGCTGCACCATGTCGTCGATCGACTGCACCATGCGGATCCGGTCGCGGAAGTCCTCGCGGAGCTTGTTGACGATCTTCGGGTCGAGCGGCTCCCGCCGTACCCAGGAGGGCTTGTCGGCGGTGTCCTCGTTGAACGTGGGCAGGGAGGTCACGTCGATGCTGTTGCAGTCGGGCCCGCCGCAGTCGCCGTGGGGGAACTCCCCGCCGGGGAAGCGGTCCTTCGGCCGGTCGCGCTCCGCGGGCGGGAAGCGCGGCTCCGTGTCACCGGGCTTGACGTTGACCCTGTTGTGCGGCGAGAAGGGCGAGACCTGGAGGAAGAACGGCTCGCCTGGGGCGTACTTGCGGGAGCGCTCGATGAAGCCCACGGCCCGCTGCCCCAGCTCGTCCACCAGGTACTTGCCCCTGGAGGGATCGGTCGTCCGCCTGCTGCCCGACTCCTCCTTGATGTAGCGGGTGAGCCGGTACTTGAACTCGTTGTATCCGCCGGCCGCGGTCACCTGCCACTCGTCCCAGCCGGGCGGCACGTTGTAGCCCTTGCGGGCGGGATACTCGTTGATGTACTTGCCTAGGTAGCCCGTACGGTATCCGGCCTGATGCAGGGAGACGGCGTACGTCCTGCCCTCGTGCTTCTTGAACGCCGAGTGACCGCCGTGGTCGTAGCCCTGGTTGGTGCGCACGCCGGTGTTGTGGGGGAACTGGCCGGTGAACATGGCGGCCCGGGACGGGCAGCAGAGCGAGTCGGCCACGTAGTAGCCGGTGAACGTGGTGCCGTCGTGGGCGAGGCTCTTGACCGTGTCCATGTACTGGAGCAGCTCGGCCGACATGTCGTCGACGAGGAAGAAGATGATGTTCGGCCGCTTGGGTTGGGCCACGGTGCCGGCGGCCGCCTGGGACACCATGGTCAAGCCAAGGACGACGGCTACCGCCACCGCCAAGCTTTTCCTGATTTTTCCGAACATCGCCATGACAGCCTCTTTGGCACAGATAGGAGGAGGTTAGGGGTGCGATGCACAGTAATTCAGGACAAACATCACAATCAACTCGAAGTTACACAAATTGGACAAGACTTGCGAACCGGCGGTGTCCTGCGCGTGGCGTCAAGAGCCTCCAGAGATCTGCCGTGCGCGCGTGCTCATCGAGTGCCGCGGCGTTCAGCGGCTCACTCCGGCTCGTTGGCCGCCGGGCCGCCCACGGTGAACCGGGTGGTGACCCCCTCGTACATCAGGCGGGTGACCAGCCCCTCGGCGGCGTGGGGCAGGTTGTGGCAGTGGTCCATCCAGACGCCGGGGTTGTCCGCGACGAACGCGATCTCGTACGACTTCCCGGCCCCCACCTCGAGGGAGTCCACCCACCAGGGGCTGCCGGCAGCGGGTACCCCGTCGCGGCTGAGCACCACCGCGTGGTGGCCGTGCAGGTGCATGGGATGGGCCTCGCCGCTGTCGTTGGAGACGCGCATCCGCACCACGTCACCCTCGGCCACGTGGAACATGGGCACGTCGGGATAGAGGTGGCCGTTGATCGTCCACCACACCAAGGGCACGGGATGTCGTGACCGAAGATGCCGAAGGCGACCTGGAGGACGACGAGCAGGAGCACCAGCCCGGCCGCCTTCGCCGCTCCGGGGACCTTCGCCCAGAACGAGGAGATGAGCAGGAGCAGTGCGAGGGCGGGGATGACGAACATCCCGTTCATGCCGTGGATGACGACCCCCAGGAACTCGGGGAACGGCGCCTGCCCGCTCACGACGAGCGTCTTGTCGACCACGCCGCCCTCCCCGATCCACTTGCCGAGCCCGCGTCGAACCAGACCACCATCGACGCGAACCTGGCCACCATCCGCAACTACCTCCAGTCCCAGGGCCAACCCCAGAAACAAGAAGAGACCGACGCGTGGTCGCGCTGATCTTATGAGTGCGGGTCAGAGCACGCTCAGGCCCCGGACCCTTCCCACGCAGGCCTTCCGCCTCCCGCCTGAAGACAGGGGCGCTGGCCCGCATTTCGGTAGATCGGTTTCGTGAGCCCCCTCCTCTTGCGAGACCGGCCGTCGAGGGCTGGTGCTCTTACGTAAGGGAGCGCGAGTTGCAGGGGGAATGGTGGACGACTTGGTGCTGGCGGACGGCGGCCGGCCTGCCGGTGCCCGCCCAGATGCCTAGGCCACCGCCGCCCCACCATCAGCTGTCCCAGCTCCTCGGCGACGGCCATTGCCGAGGCGGGCGCCGGCACGACCCGTACGGGCGCGGCCCCGTCCCCCGCCACCACGACCACCGTGCTGCTCAATCGCCGCATATCGGGCAGTTTACTGTCGGCCGGTCCGGTGTGGCGGGGTATGTGCCCGCCGATATGATCCGTTCGAAGGTGCCTCGGGGAAAGGCTCGGCATGCGGTACGCCGGAGTTCTGTTCGACCTGTTCGGGACGTTGGTCAAGCCATTCCGGCGGCGCGAGCACGAGCACGCCGTCGCGGCCTGCTCCGCCGTGCTCGGCGTCGCGCCGCGGGATTGCCTGGAGCTGTGGTCGCGGAGCTTTCCCGAGCGGGTGCGTGGCGGGTTCTCCAGCGTGGGGGCGAACTTCGGGTGGATCACCGGGCAGCTCGGGCACCGGGCTCCGGATTCGGCCCTGGCGGAGGCCGAAGCGCTCTATCTGAGCTTCACCGCCGAGAGTCTGGAGCCGGTCGACGGCGCCGTCGAGCTGCTCTCGTGGCTGGCCGCGCAAGGTGTGAAGGTCGGGCTGGTCACCAACTGCGCGCCCGACGTGCCGACCGCATGGGCGGGCTCCGCGTTCGCCCCGTTCTTCCAGCATTGCTCGTTCAGCTGCAGTCTGGGCGAGGTCAAGCCGGACGCCGCGATCTACCAGCACACGCTCCGGGGCCTCGGCCTGGAGCCGGAGCGCACGCTCTACGTGGGCGACGGCAGCGACGAGGAGCTCACCGGGGCCACGCGGTGCGGCATGACCGCGGTGCTGGTCGGCGCCGACCTGTCGAACACGTACGACTCCTCCCGGCTCGATGTGGCCAACTGGTCCGGGCTTCGCGTCAGCGGCATCTCCCAGGTGGCCCGGCTCGTCGCCTAGCGGTGGCAGGCGGAGTTGCCTTGACGTCAACGTCAAGGTTCTACGATCCGGTCCGCCCCCATGGACCGACCTGAAGGAAGCCCGGCGATGAAGTTCGGCGTCAGTTACAGCACGCCTCATTTCGGGGTCGACCCCGACAAGATCGTGGCTTTTGCCCGGCTTGCGGAGGAGTGCGGCTTCGAGTCGCTCTACCTGCCCGAGCACATCGTGCTGTACCCCGGCGCCGCGGTGGGGCCGTACGAGCTGCCGCCCACGCTGCCCTACGCCGATCCGCTCGACTGCCTGAGCTTCGTCGCCGCGGCCACGGAACGGATCCTGCTCGGCACCGGTGTGCTGCTGCTGCCGTACCACCACCCGGTGATCCTCGCCAAGCGCCTGGCCACCATCGACGTGCTGTCCAAGGGCAGGATGCGGCTCCTGACCGCGGGGCTGGGCGCCCTCCCCGGCGAGGCCCGGGCGATGGGGGTCGACTACGCCACCCGCGGCCGCCGCGCCGACGAGGCGATCGACGTGCTGCGCCTGCTGTGGGCCGGCGGCGAGGACGGCGTCAGCTTCGCCGGCGAGTTCTTCTCCTTCGAGAACCTGGTCAGCTTCCCCAAGCCGCACCAGGCCACACAGCTGCCCGTGCACATCGGGGGGTCGAGCCGGGCGGCCGCGCGCCGGGCCGGGCGGCGCGGCGACGGCTACTTCCCCGGCGGCGCGCTGGACGCGCAGGAGCGGGCCCTCCAGTGGGAGCTCGCCCGCTCCAGCGCCGCCGAGGCCGGCCGCGACCCGGACGCGCTGGAGTACACCCGGTTCGGCTCGATCGACATGCCCGTCGACCGGGTCGAGGAACTCGCCGCCCAAGGGGTCACCCGCGTCGTTGTCAGCACCGCCGCCACCGAACCGGGCGAGCAACGCGCGGAACTGTCCGCGTTCGCCGGGCAATTCGGCCTCACCCAGTAGTTCGGAGATCTCATGTCACGCGGTCGACATCGCAGGGCATGACATCGGCGGGATGGTCGCCTACGCCTTCGCGGCCAACCATCCCGCGAGCACGCGGCGGATCGCGCTGCTGGACATCGCTCACCCCGACGACCGTTTCTACGATCACTCGTTGCTGCCGCGCCCCGGGCGCCACCTGATCGACTGGATGTGCGACTACTTGATCGAAGATCCCGCAGCGGTGACCGCGCCGATCGCTGGCGCTGGGCGGCGGGGAGGGAGGCCATCTGCTGCTGCGGCACGTGCTCGCGGACAAGGGGAGCGACGTCCAGGTGGTCGAGGTGCCGGGCAGCGGCCACTACATCCCCGAAGAACAGCCGGAGACGGTCGTCAAGCACCTGACGCGGTTCTTCGCCTGAGAGAGGTCGGGCAGCCGGCGAGAGTGCCCGGTGTTGACCTGGAGTGCGCTCCAGCAGGCAGGGTGTTCTCATGCACAACCCCATGAGAACGCGTGCCATCGGAAACCGCCAGGTGGGAGTCATCGGGCTCGGCGCCATGCCCATGTCGGTGGCCGGGCACATGCCCGACGAAGCCCAGTCGATCCGTACGATTCTCGCTGCCCTGGACGCCGGCATCACGTTGATCGACACGGCTGACGCCTATACGCCCTCGCACGACGACGTCGGTCACAACGAGCGCCTGGTGGCCCGCGCCCTGTCGCTGTGGGGCGGGGACGCGGGCACCGTGCTCGTCGCGACCAAGGGCGGCCACACCCGCACGCCGGGTGGCGGCTGGTCCGTCGACGGCCGGCCGGCGTACCTCGAACAGGCCTGCGACCGCTCCCTGAAGGCCCTCGGCGTGGACAGCATCGGCCTCTACCAGCACCACCGGCCCGACCCGCAGGTGCCGTACGAGGAGACCATCGGCGCGCTCAAGGACCTCCACGACGCCGGCAAGATCCAGATGGCCGGCATCTCGAACGCCGACCCGGCCCAGATCAGGCTCGCCCACGACATCCTCGGCAGCCGCCTGGTGAGCGTCCAGAACGAGTACTCCCCGCGCTTCCGCTCCAGCGAGCCCGAGATCGACGTCTGCGCCGAGCTCGGCCTCGCCTTCCTGCCCTGGTCTCCGCTGGGCGGCATCGGCCGTACCGGGGAGCTCAGTCAGCGCAACGCCGCCTTCACCGAGATCGCGGAGGCGCGCGGCGTCTCTCCCCAGCAGGTCTGCCTCGCCTGGGAGCTGGCCCGCAGCCCCGTGGTGATCCCCATTCCCGGTGCCAGCCGCCCGGAGACCATCCTGGACTCGGTCGAGGCCGCCGGCCTGGAACTCAGTGAGGAGGAGCTGGCGCGCCTCGGGTGACGTTCATGCGTAGTGCTTGACACGCCCCGACCGGGTCGGAGGTCCTGGCGGGCCTGCGCGCGCTGGTCTCCCGCTTCGGGGACCCGTCGCCGGCCCGCTGACCTCGGACGGCTCGGGCTCGCGCGTCAGCTCTCTCCCTCGAACAGGCTGGTCACCGAGCCCTCCAGGAACACCTCGCTGATGGCGCGGGCCAGCAGCGGAGCGATGGACAGCACGACCAGCTTGCCGGAAGGGAAGCGTGTCGGGGTGGGCAGCGTGTTGGTGATGACGAGCTGGGCCAGATCGGCCTTCTCCAGCCGCTCGACCGCGTCGCCGGAGAGCACGCCATGGGTGGCCGCCGCGATGACCTGGGTGGCGCCCCGGCTGGTGAGCGCCTCGGCGGCCCGCACCACGGTGCCGCCGGTGTCGATCATGTCGTCGATGATCACGCAGGTGCGCCCGGCGACCTCGCCCACGACCTCGTGCACGCTGACCTCGTTGGGCCGCTCGACGTCCCGCCGCTTGTGGATGATCGCCAGCGGGCAGCCGAGCCGGTCGGTCCATTTCTCCGCCACGCGCACCCGTCCCGCGTCCGGCGCCACCACGGTCAGCCGTTCCGTGTCCACGTGCCGGGTGACGTGCTCGGCGAGCACGGGCAGCGCGTGCAGGTGGTCGACGGGACCGTCGAAGAATCCCTGGATCTGCGCCGTGTGCAGATCCACCGCCATGAGCCGGTCGGCCCCGGCGGTGGCGAACAGATCGGCCATCAGCCGGGCCGAGATCGGCTCGCGGCCGCGGTGCTTCTTGTCCTGGCGGGCGTACCCGAAGAACGGCGCAACCACGGTGATGCGCCGCGCGGAGGCGCGCTTGAGCGCGTCGACCATGATGAGCTGCTCCATGATCCGGGCGTTGATCGGGCTCGCGTGGCACTGGATCACGAACGCGTCCGAGCCGCGGACGGACTCGGCGAACCGGACGTAGATCTCACCGTTGGCGAAATCGCGCAGCGTGGTCGGGGTGATCTCGGTCCGCAGTTCCCTGGCGACCTCGTGGGCGAGATCGGGGTACGCGCGACCGGAGAAGAGCATCAGCTTCTTCTCGCCGGCTTGCTTGATCCCTGTCACGACCTCTCCCTGGAGTGCCGGGAGCGGCGGAGGGCGAGCATGATGTCCGTCAAGATGAGCGCGATCGCGACGCCGATGACCGCGGTGAGCATGGGGAGCCCGGCGGACACGCTCAGGACCCCCAGCCCGGCCGAGATGATCAGCGCGATCGAGCCCAGCATGATGTGCACCGCCTCGGCCGGAGTCTCGCTCGCCGTCGGCCGCGCTGTGTGGGAACGCCTGCCGGGCCGCCAGTGCCCGGCGCGTCCGCCCGGAGACATGTGCCCCTCACTGGCTATCCGCTCATCGCGGGCTGTTTCTGTTCCTCGATGTACGACTTCAGCCGCAGCAGGTCCTCCTTGAGCCTGGTCCCGGGGTCGGCGCCCAGCAGCCGCGCGACCGCGTGGCCCGCGGCGCCCGCCACGGGGTTGTAGGTCAGCTGCACCTGCACCCGCGTCCTGCCGCCCTGCTCGGGCGCCAGCCGCACCTCCCCGGTGTGGGCGATCAGCTGGCCCTCGACGGACTTCCACGTGATGTGGCTGCCCTCCTGGCGCCTGGTCTCGACCGCGTCGAAGCGGATCGGCCGGCCCATGGGGCCGCGGATCTCCCAGTGCGACTGCCTGCCATCCGGGGATCGCCGCACCTCACGGACGTCGGGCATGATCCTCGCGAAGATGGAGTAGTCGCCCACCAACGGCCAGATCTGCTCAGGAGGCGCCGCGATCGACACCGCGCGGGTGACGTCGACGGCGCGGCGGCCGGCGTTGATGCCCGTCAGCCGGCGCAGCGGCAGGTTCGTGGCGGCACGCGCGCCGAGCAGGATCCCGGCGCCACGCAGCGTCCAGGCCACGGCTCGCGGGAACCGGGGGGCCAGGAGCCACAGGACGGCGGCGCCCGTGCCGGCCAGGAACCTGGCCGACGGAGCCCAGTGCTGCTGGAGCAGCTCGGGGACGGGCGACCGGGAGCGCGCCGTGCCCTGGAACCGCGGCACCTCCGACGGGTCGCGGTGGACGTTCCAGCCGGCGTCGACGGACTTGACCCCGGGGATGCGGCGAACCGCCCGCACCGTGCGCCGGTCCTCGCCGGTGAGCACGTCGCCCTTCAGCCTCGCCACGCCCTCCTCGACCTTGACCTCCACGGCATGCGGATGGGCCAGGTAGCGGCCGATCTGCGCCCGTACGCGCTCGTACAGGATGCGATCGTCCGCGGAGCGGCCGGCCAGCCGGAAGCGGGTCCCCGCGGCGACGCCACGTGAGCGGTTCCGCAGATCACGGCTCAACCGGCCGACCCCGTAGGTCAGCTGATGTGTCGCGTGCGAGGCCTGGTCACGTACCTTCGCCCGGCGGCTGCGGCCGCGGTCGGGGTCGAACAGGTACTCCACGGCGGCGCCCACGGCGGCGCCGGTGCCGGCCACGGCCGCGAGCCTGGCCCGCGGACTGCCTGCTTCCACCAGTGCTTCAGAGTCGCTTCGGCGCGTGCGCATGATCTCCCGCACCTCCCTTCCTCGCCTACCAGCGCGGCTACCCCGAGCCATGAGCCGCTAACAGCTCGGCCGGCGGGTTTGGCGCCGCCCTGTCAGGGGTAATCGCGGCATCCCTTTAGGTCAGAAACCGATAGTTGCCGGGATTTCGGGATAGGGGAGTTGGAGTCCGGGAGGGAGGCGACGACGCGAAATGGCACGCACCAACGACGACGTGGCCGCCATGCTGGAGGAGTACGCCGACCTGCTGGCCATCACCGGCGGCGAGGACTTCAAGATCCGCGTTTACCAGAAGGCGGCCCGCTCCATCGGCGCCCACGTGCCGGACATCGCCGGCTACGACGCCGCCGAGCTGCGGCAGATCCCCAACGTGGGGGAGTCGATCGCCAAGAAGGTGGCCGAATACCTGCGTTCTGGCACCATTCCGCAGCTCGAGGAACTGCGCGGCCGCATCCCGGCCGGGGTTCGCGCGCTGACCCGCATCCCCGCGCTGGGGCCCAAGCGGGCGATGGTGCTGCACCAGCGCCTGGGCGTGGACTCCCCGGAGAGCCTGGAGTCGGCGATCCACGCCGGCGCCCTGCACGGCCTGCCGGGGTTCGGCGCCAAGACAGAGGAGAACCTGCTGCACGGCATCGCCCTGCTGCGCGACGCCGGCGAGCGGGTCCATCTCGGCGTGGCCATGCCGCTGGCCGAGGACATCGTGGCCGCGCTCAGGGCGGTGGGGGGCTGCCGCCGCTGCGGGTACGCCGGCTCGCTGCGCCGGATGAAGGACACCATCGGCGACATCGACATCCTGGCCACCTCCAACCGGCCGAAGGTGCTCATGTCCGCCTTCGTCGATCTGCCCCAGGTGATCGAGGTGATCCTGCACGGCGACACGAAGACCTCGGTCAGGACCAGCCAGGGGCTGCAGGTGGACCTGCGCGTGGTGCCGCCGGACGCGTGGGGCGCGGCCATGCAGTACTTCACCGGCGCCAAGGCGCACAACATCCGCACCCGTGAGATCGCCGTGCACCGCAAGCTCAAGCTGTCGGAGTACGGCCTGTTCGACGCCCTCACCGATGAGCTGATCGTCTCCAAGACGGAGGAGGAGGTGTACGAACGGCTCGGCCTGCCGTGGATCCCGCCCACCCTGCGCGAGGACATCGGCGAGATCGAGGCCGCCCTGGCCGGGGAGCTGCCCGACCTGGTCACCGAGGAAGACGTGCGGGGCGACCTGCACACCCACACCGAGCTCACCGACGGCCTCGCCTCGCTGGAGGAGATGCTCGCCGCCGCGGCCGAGCGCGGGTACGCCTACTACGCCGTCACCGACCACGGGCCCAAGCTCTACATGCAGCAGATGACCCTGGACAAAGCCGTCGCGCAGCGCGAGCGCGTCCGCGAGCTGGACGGCACGGGCGGGATCCGGCTGCTGCACGGCGTCGAGCTGAACATCGACGCGGACGGCGACGTGGACTGGCCGCCCGACGTGCTGGCCGAGTTCGACGTGTGCGTCGCCTCGGTGCACTCCTTCTTCGACCTGCCCCAGGACAAGACGACAAGGCGGCTGGTCCGCGCCGCGCAGCACCCATGCGTCAACATCATCGGCCATCCCAGCGCCCGGCTGATCGGCCGCCGGCCGCCGATCGACGCCGACTGGGACAAGGTCTTCGAGGCATGCGCGCGCTCGGGGACCGCGCTGGAGATCAACGCCTTCCCCGACCGTCTCGACCTGTCCGCCGAGCTCATCCGGCGGGCCCGGCGGCATGGCGTGAAGTTCGCCGTCGACAGCGACTCCCACGCGGTCGGCCACCTGGCCAACCTCCGCTACGGCATCGGCACGGCGCAGCGCGGCTGGCTCACCGCGGACGACGTGATCAACACCTGGCCGCTGGACCGGCTCACCGCCTTCCTGCGGAAGGAGCAGGCGTTCACAGGAGCAGGCCAGCGCCGGTGACGGTACCCTGGGCCAAAGCTCTGAGCTGCGTAAACGCCCGCCATGGCCGGTGGCTCACACCGCACGGCGCCCCGCCCGATCCGTGAAGGAAGGCCCCCATGAGCAACCACGTCCACGTCCGCGTGCGTCACGGCCTGGCCGTCACCGAGGACGGTGACCTGGTCGAGCAGTACCGCTGCGGCTGCGGCGCCACCTGGACCCGCGTCCACCGGGCCGACGAGGGGCAACCGGAGGGCTGAGGCTCGCTCCCGGAGGAGCCACCGGGGTGCGCCAATAATGAGATTACCTCGGCTGATCAAGCCTCTAAGGTGGATATCGGGCGTTAGGAGGGATCAGATGCCGGGTAACCCCAGGCGTACCACGCTGGCGACCGTCGCAGCCTCGGCCGGCGTGTCCGTGACCACTGTGTCCAAGGTGCTCAACGGCCGTCGCGACGTCGCGCCGGGCACCCGTTCGCTGGTGCAGTCCCTGCTGCTCGAACACGGTTACGTCCCGCGCTCGGCACGCCGGGAGCACGCGGAGTCGCCCGGCACGGTCCAGCTGTGGGTGGACGAGCTGTGCGCCTACTCCACCGAGATCATCAAGGGCGCGATCGAGGCCGGCGCAGAGTCGGGTGTGGCGGTCGTGGTCGGCCCCACGAAAGACACGGCCGGCAGCGGCGTCACCTGGGCGCATGACCTGGCCGCCGGCGGGTGCCGAGCGTTGATCACCCTGACCAGCGAGCCGGCCTCGGCCCAACTCGCCGCGCTGTCCCGGGTCCGCTTACCGGTGGTCGTCATCGACCCGCTCAACCTGCCGGACACCCCCGTGACCAGCGTCGGCGCCACCAACTTCGCCGGCGGGCTGTCCGCCACCCGGCATCTACTGGCCCTCGGCCACCGCCGCATCGCCTACCTCGGAGGCCCCGCGACCACAGCCATCAACCAGGCACGCATGCACGGCTTCCGCGCCGCCATGGAAGCCGCCGGCGTGCCCGTGCCTGCCGAATACATTCGCAATGTGGGCTTCTGCTATCCCCACGGGCTGCAAGAGGGCGCCGCCCTGCTCGACCTGGATCCCGCACCCACGGCCATCTTCGCCGCCGGCGAAGAGAGCGCCCTCGGCGCGATCCAGGCCGCCCGGGCCCGCGGCCTGCGCATCCCCGAAGACCTCAGCGTCGTCGGCTTCGACGACACCGAGCTCGCCGTCATGACCTCTCCGCCGCTGACCACCGTACGCCAGCCACTGCGCCAGATGGGCACCGTCGCCCTGCGCACCGCGCTGCGCCTGGCCGCCGGCGAGAAGATCGAGTCACGCCACATCGAACTCGCCACGGAGCTCGTCGTACGCGGTTCGACCCTGGCCGCCTGATCGACTGTCTTGTGCAATGCGCTGCCGTAGTCGATCATATCGGCAAATGGTGATGCCTTTCAGGACAGCCTGTCTCGACATCTGAGAGCGCGGCTGGCCGGCGGGAGGAGAGACCGTGCGCCCTGTACGTGTGATCGCGGTGCTGGCCGCGCTGGTGATGGCCGCGGCAACGCCCGGTGTCGCCGCCGCCGCCCCCCTGGCCTCCTCGGACCGTGACGCCGGCGTCCGAGCCCGCGTGCACACTGCCGGTCGGGTCGAGGCCGACGGCAACTCCGTCAAATACAGCTGGCCCGGCGTCTACTTCGAAGGCAACTTCCGCGGCACCGGAGTCGGGATCGTGCTCAACGACGCCGCCGCCGACTACGACATCCAGATAGACGGTACGACCGTCACCACCCTGGTCACCCCGGGGCAGACCACGCATTGGGTGAGGGGGCTCAGAAAGGGCGTGCACAGCGTCCGGGTCGTCAAGCGCTCGGAGAGCCCGTGGGCGACCAGCGAGTTCGGTGGGTTCGTCGCCGTCCCGCATGGCGCGATCCTGCCCGGGCCCACCGCGTGGCATCGGCAGATCGAGTTCATCGGCGACTCCTTCACCGCGGGCTATGGCAACATGTCCACCACCCGCGAGTGCACCGGCGACGAGGTCAACCGGACCACGAACGCGGACCTCAGCTTCGGCGCCATCACCGCGCGGCGCCTGAACGCCGACTACCAGATCAACGCATTCTCCGGCCGCGGCATGGTGCGCAACTACAACGGCAGCGAACCCCAGTCCAACTTCCGTACGTTCTACGACCGCGCGCTGCTGAGCGTCGACGGCGACGTGTGGCAGAACCCGGGCACGTGGCGGCCCCGACTCGTGCTGATCGGCCTGGGCATCAACGACTTCTCGACGGCCATCAACCCCGGGGAGCAGTGGACGCCGGAGACCCTCGTCGCCGCCTACCGCACCGCCTACCACGCCTTCCTCGACAAGCTCCGGAGCCAGTACGGCCGCGACCCGATCATCGTGGTCAGCGCCACGTACATGTCCAACACCACGGTGTTCGCCGAGATGGCGCAGCAGATCGTCCAGGAGCGCAACAGCAGGGGCGATGACCGGATCCGCTACTGGTACTACCCCGAGACCGGCCTGGACTACGGGGGCTGCCACTGGCACCCCTCCGCCCACGACCACCGGCTCATCGCCGACCGGCTCGGCGAGTTCATCGCCACCCTTCCGCTGCGCTGGTGGCCGGGCGCTGACCGGCAACCCGCCTAGAACGCTTCGGCCCTGACGCCTGCGCGGCCCTCACGGGTAGGCGAGCGCACGGCCCTGGGCGGAGCCTTCCAGCATGATCGCTATCCTCTTCCAGGTCCCCAACTGGAAGGTATCTCGTGGCCACACATTCCGAACTCGTCCAGGTCTTCGGCGAAGACGGCGTCATCACGCTCGACCGGGCCGGCGTCGAGTCCCACGGTGTCCGTCCCGGCGATGTCGAGGTGCTGTGTTCGGTCGGGATCCCGGTGACCGGCGACGTCTTCTTCACCATGCGGGTGGACGGCCCGTACGACGCTTTCACGATGCTGAACGCTGAGACGCAGGACAGGCCGGCGCGCTTTCTCATCCTCGGCAAGGCGGTCACCGACGAGCAGATCCGCTATGCCGTGGAGCTGGAGAGCGGCAACGTCTTCATCCTCGGCCTCGAGAACGGCGAGCCCAACGGCTACATCGAGACGATCAACACCACGCTCGACGCCTTCGTGGAGTTCCTCTACCGGATCCAGCTGCGCCGCACGGAGCTGGCCGGGGCCTCGGCCGAGGAGGCCCGTCCGTACGCCGAGAAGCTCATCGCGGAGCTGAAGTCCCTGGACGAGCGGGCACTGGCGCCCGGCACCCTGTGGGGCGGGGTGTTCGAGGCGTTCCTCCAGACGGGTGTCCCGGAGATCCGCGAGGGCAGCCGGGGGGCGATCGACGCGGCGCTGGCGGCCCTCCTGCCCGATGGGCGGCCGCTGCGCTGGACGACCGGGCACTCGATCGGCGAGGGCGTTCAGGAGCTGAGCGCCCACCGCGCGGACGGCTGCTGGCTGTTGGTCACCCACGGCTTCAGCGACCTGGACGGCGACCTCGACCTCGACACGGGGACCAGCGGCCTCGGCTTCGAGCTGACGATGAGAGTTCCCCGCGAGGACGACGACGAGATGCCGCCCGGCTGGGCCCTCCAGACACTGCGCCACCTGGGCGAGTACGTCTTCGGCGAGGGATATCCCTTCGCCGACGGCCACCGGATGGGCGTCGCCGGCCAACTGGGGCCGGAGAGCAGCCGGCTCAACGCCCTGGCCTTCATCACCGACCCGCAGCTCGGCGCGATCGACGCCCCCAACGGGAGGGTCGAGTTCGTCGCCGCCGTCGGGGTCACCCGCGAGGAGCTCGCCGAGGCCAAGGCGACCAGCAATGACGCGGTCCTGGCCCGGCTCACCGGCCACTACGGCGTGCCGGTCACCGACGTCACCCGCTGAGGATCTCCGCCGATCATCCTGGCGATGACGGGCCGAACACTCCTGAGCGGGCCAGCAGGGGCAGCACCTGGTTGCGGATCGTCGGCGCGAGACGAGGTATGTAGGAATCCCGTCCGTCGGTCCAGCCCAGGGTGGCCAGCTCGGCAGCGGGCGACGGCGGGCCGTCGATCTGCGCGGCGAACACCGTCAGCCGCATGGGGACGCCCTCCAGAACGGCCACGTCATCGACGTGGCCGAGCAGATTCATGTCGAACGGGGAGACTCCGAGCTCTTCGTTCAGCTCACGCACGAGGGTCTGCTCGGCTGACTCCCCGTCTTCGGGTTTTCCTCCTGGCAAGTAGAACACCTCGGGAGCGATGTTCTTGCTCACCAGGAGCAGCCGTTCCTGCTCGACGATCGCAGCCGCCACCACCTGCATGACATCATCAGCCACCACGCCCGGAAGTATGTCAGAAGGCACAAACGGCCACGAAGATTGCGCCGCCGTCCGGTGCTACCCGTCTGGGCGGGCTTTCAGGATGGCGTCGAAGACATGCGCCAGTTCGGCGGCGTCTTCCCCGGCGTGGTGGGTGTGCGGCAGCTGGGTGATCTTCAGTTGCTGTTTGATGAGGGGCTTGCGTGAGCTGACCCACTCGCAGCCGGTCAGCCCCATCCAGTAGCTGCGCAGGTCGATGCCGGCTCCCGAGGCGCTGAAGGGGCTCTTGCCGAGGAAACGCATGAAGTACCAGTGCACGAACATCCCGTCGAAGACCGCGGGACCGCCCAGGAAGACGGGGCGGCCGATCCGGCGCAGATCGTTGACCCAGCCCGCGGCGGCCGCCATGGCCTCTTCGGCCGCCGGAGCCTCCCGTAGCAGGCGGTCGCGATCGAGCCCGGAGACCGCCAGAGCCTCCGGTACGAACTCGTCGGAGATGGGGCGGACCTCGGTGTAGAAGGTCAGCTCGGGACGGCCGACGACGGCCATCCCGAGCGAGATCATGCTGTACGGGCCTGGGATGGGTCCGTCCGCTTCCACGTCGGTGGCTATGTACAGCTCGGAGAGCTTGGTCATGCAGGCCAAGCTAGCGTCGGGCTAGGGGTGGCGCCGCCTCTCGTAGTCGTCGATGACCTTGCCCAGCTTGGCGAGCTTCTCGGTGAACCAGATGTTCTCGGCGCCCGTCGGCGGGCGGTTGGAGTCCACGTACTGGTAGCCGAGGTTGGAGAACATGGCGACCACGTAGGTGCGGCCGCCCTTGCCGGGAAGGGCCTTCACGATGCCCGCGTCAGCGCCGGAGTTGTTCACCCAGCCGTTCTTGTGGGCGTACGTCACCTCGGCCCTGTCGTTGCACGGCCGCACGTCACGGCCGTACGCGATGCCCTGGCCGGGGATGGCCACGGTGCCGTCGGCGCCGATCCAACGCGAGGGCGTGAGCTGCGGGATCCCCGGGGCGGGGTAGGCGGCGCCACACCAGTTGGTGGTCGACAGGGTGACGTTCATACCCTGGTCACCGAGCTTGCTCTTGAAGAACGTGCGGGAGGCGTCGCTGAGGACGGCGGCGGTGACGCCGGTGCCGCCTGGAGCCGTCCACAGGGTGCCCAGGCCGCCGTTGACCAGCATCAGCAGCTTGGCCGTGTCGAGCGAGCTCATGGTGACGGGGTTGCCCCACCGGGCGCCGTTGGCCGGGTTGGTGTTCTTCAGCTGCAGCGTCTCCAGGCCCAGGTTCTGGAAGGTCTGGTTGAGGCCGTCGACCGCGCCGCGGTCGTGCAGCAGCTTGACCATGGCACAGGTGGCGGCGTTGGACGACCAGGTGAGCGAGGCGTCGAGGTAGTTGCGGACCGTGTTGCTGCTGGCCGGGCCGCACAGCGAGCTGATCGTCGTCGGCTCGTAGGCGTAGGTGTCGTCGAGCGAGATCTTGCCCTGGTCCACCAGGCGCAGCACCCCGAAGGCCACCATCAGTTTCAGCACCGACGCGGGATACGGGCTCATGAAGTCGATGGAGGCCTTCTCGCGGCCCGGCACCACGTCGATGGTGCCCTGGCCGCGGTTGGCGTACCAGCCGGCGTCGTCCCACTGACGCCAGCGGACGTCGGTGGTGTGCAGGTTGCCGTCGACCGGCACGACCTTCCCGTCCGGATACTGCGGGCTCATCAGCACGGTGCCCGAGGAGACCGGGCGGCCGGCCCGGTTCAGCTCGATGACGGTCAGGTCGATCTGCGGCTGCTGCGCAATCGGCTCGGCCGCCGCGACGGCCGCGAGCAGGTCTGCCTTCTTCGGAGGCTTCCTCGCCTCCTTGTCGACGTTGTCCTTCCTCAGGGCGTTCAACCCGGCCGCGCCGGCCGGCGGATTGGTGTCCAGGACCTGCTCGAACTGCAACTGGTCGAGAGCCCGCCGTAAGTGACGCGCGAGTACGCTCGCGGAGCCGTCCTCCGCCGCGGCCGCTGGAGGCGGCGCGGTCAAACCGCCCAGCAGTACGGCTGCGGCGGCGAGCCCGGCGAGACCTCGACGTCGATTTCTGGATCTTGAGAGGTTCACCGCGCCACTCTAGCCAGCAAGCCGAGCTGTCAGTGCAAAGTATCTTGAACTGTTCCGCGAACACCGCGCCCCACCCCGCCAGCCCGGCGAACCCATCTACATCGCCGATCAGTTTCGCCGCTCCCGATGGTCTACATTCGAGGATCGAGAAGGAGCGACCACGTCACCCGCTCCCTGGCCTGAAGGCCGGGGCTTGCCCCGCTGAGCGGGGCGGGCCGGAGTGACCAGACCCAGCCATCACCCAACAGAGGAGGTGACCTTGATGGCTACGTTGCGCGTAGGACAGCAGACCGACCCTGGCGTGCTTCTCCAGCGCCAGGCTCTCGAACCGGTGGGAGCGTGCTTCTCCAGCGCCAGGCTCGTGC
>NZ_JBEFAK010000029.1:0-129815 GCF_040137845.1 Nonomuraea sp. B19D2
CAATGTTTACGTTTGGATTGTGAATCCAAGCAATTTCCGTCAAAAGACGGGGATATGCATGTATCTCATGCACTGGCTTTTAACACACTGTTGAGTTCTCAAGAAACGGACGCGTACTTCCTCACTCGAAACCGTTCAGGCTTTTCGCTCGGAGGCGTTCATTTCGTTGTGTCTTAATTCTTTCAGCCGTTCAAGTCCCTGTCAAATTGACCCGACTTGCTCGATCTGTAGGAATTAATCCGTGCCCCGCTTCCGGGACAACCCCTCTAACTTACCAGCCCATCCGGAGTGATACGAACATCCACCGGAGTGAAGGAGGAGAAGAAGGGTTGCGCCGTACCGCGTCGGCTCTTCAAGATTAGCAGCGCTCCCGACCCCTCGAGCCGGATCGCCGTCTTCAACGGACACAGATCGATCACGACCGAACATAGACTCCCCACGTGAGCAGCAACATGCCGCCAGTGGCGAAGAAGGTTCCGACGAAGCGCACCCACCACGGTGACAGCGTCATCGACGAGTACGCCTGGCTCAGCAACAAGGAAGATCCAGATACCACCGCCTATCTGGAGGCGGAGAACGAATTCCTCAAACAGGAGACCGCTCACCTCTCCGATCTTCAGGAGCAGGTGTTCCAGGAGATCAAGGGCCGCACTCAGGAAACCGACCTGTCCGTGGCCAGCCGCAAGGGCACCTGGTGGTACTTCTCGCGTACGGAGGAAGGCAAGCAGTACTCCGTCTCCTGCCGCGTCCCCGCGGCGGGCGACGCGCCTCCGGAGATCACCCCTGGAGAAAAGCTCGACCGCGAGCAGGTGATTCTCGACGGCAACGAACTCGCCGGCGACAGCCCGTTCTTCTCGATCGGCACCAGCTCCGTCACGCCCGACGGCACGATGCTGGCCTACTCGGCCGACTACAAGGGCGACGAGCGATTCACGCTCAGGTTCAAGAATCTGGAGACAGGCGAGGTGCTCCCCGACGAGATCGAGGACATCTTCTACGGAGGCGCCTGGTCGGCGGACGGCTCGACGTTCTTCTACACGCGCGTCGACGAGGCCTGGCGTCCGTACCAGGTCTACCGGCACACCCTCGGCACCGAGGAGGACGTGCTGGTCTACGAGGAGACCGACGAGCGTTACTGGGTCGGCATCGGGCTCACGCGGAGCGAGAAGTACCTGATGCTCGGCGCGGGCAGCAAGATCACCAGTGAGGTGCGCATTCTCGACGCCACCGACCCCACGGGTGAGTTCAAGGTGGTGCGCCCCAGGAAGACGGGCGTCGAGTACGGCGTCGAGCACGCGGGCGACTTCTTCTACGTGCTCCACAACGAGGACGCCGAGAACTTCGAGCTGGCCACCGCGCCGCTCGACGATCCCGGCAACTGGACCCCGCTGATCGCCCACCGGGACGACACCAGGCTCCTGGAGGTCGACGCGTTCTCCGACCACGCCGTGGTGCACTTCCGCCGCGACGGGCTGACCGGTCTGCGGGTCCTCCCCTATCCGAACCATCCCGACGTGCAGGACTGGCGCGAGCGGGCAGAGGCCGCCGAACGGAACGCGTACGAGATCGACTTCCCCGAGCCGCTCTACGACGTCGGCCCCGCGGGCAACCCTGAGTTCACCACGACCAGGCTCAGGCTCGCGTACACGAGCATGATCACCCCGCCCAGCGTGTACGACTACGAGCTCGACACGCACGAGCTGATCCTGCTCAAGCGGCGCCCCGTGCTGGGCGGCTTCGACCCGGCCGACTACGAGCAGTTCCGCGAGTGGGCCACGGCCGAGGACGGCACGAGGATCCCCGTGTCCATCGTGAAGCGCAAGAACGCCGCCAAGCCCGCCCCGACCGTGCTGTACGGGTACGGGAGCTACGAGACCTCCCTCGATCCCGCCTTCTCGGTCCCGAGGCTCTCGCTGCTCGACCGCGGGTTCATCTTCGCCGTCGCGCATGTCAGGGGCGGCGGCGAGATGGGCCGCCGCTGGTACGAGGAGGGCAAGCTCACCAGGAAGCGCAACACGTTCACCGACTTCGTGGCCGCGGCCAGGCACCTGAAGGCGACCGGCTGGAGCGAGCGGATCATCGCCAGGGGCGGCTCTGCCGGCGGCCTGCTGATGGGCGCGGTGGCGAACCTGGCGCCGGAGGAGTTCGCGGGCGTGGTGGCCGAGGTGCCGTTCGTCGACGCACTGAACACCATCCTCGACCCGTCGCTCCCGCTGACCGTGATCGAATGGGACGAGTGGGGCGACCCGCTGCACAACCCCGACGTCTACGCCTACATGAAGAGCTACACGCCGTACGAGAACGTGGACGACAGGCCGTACCCGCCGATCCTGGCGATCACCAGCCTGAACGACACCCGCGTGATGTACCACGAGCCGGCGAAGTGGATCGCCAGGCTGCGGGCGACGGCGAGCGGCGGGCCGTTCCTGCTCAAGACGGAGATGGGC
The DNA here is from genome assembly GCF_040137845.1 of Nonomuraea sp. B19D2. NCBI lineage: Bacteria > Bacillati > Actinomycetota > Actinomycetes > Streptosporangiales > Streptosporangiaceae > Nonomuraea > Nonomuraea sp. B19D2. The sequence goes on from NZ_JBEFAK010000029.1 coordinate 2,448, forward strand.
GCCGGGCACGGCGGCCGCAGCGGGCGTTACGACGCCTGGCGCGAGGAGTCCTTCGCGCTGTCGTGGATCATCGAAAGGGGCACCTCATGACCGTTACAGGGCTTCGTGCCGCTGGAGGTAGGTGAAGGAGGCCCAGCCGGGCAGCACCGGAAGCCAGAACGTGAGGAGCCGGTGCAGCAGCACGGCAGAGGTGGCCAGCTCGGCCGGCACGCCCGCCACGGTCAGCCCCAGCGCGAGCGCGCCCTCGACCGCGCCCAGCCCGCCGGGAGTGGGTGCGGCAGAGCCGATCGCGTTGGCCGTGAGGTAGACGACGGCGACGGCGGTGAAGCTGATGTCACCGCCGAACGCCGCCACACAGGCGTCCAGGCAGACCACGAACGCGATGGTGATCATGAGCGTGCCCGTGCACGCCTCGATCACCTTGCGCGGCGACTGCAGCACGTCGAGCAGCCGCGGCAGCACGTTCGAGAAGAGTTTGCGCATCCGCGAGGTGACGATCCTGCGCAGCGGCGGCACCCCGAGCACCACCACGACCATCACGGCCACTGCCAGCAGCACCAGGACGAGCCCGCGCGACGGCGTGAACGAGGTGTTGGTGTTGGAGCCGGTGATGTAGGCGAACAGCGCCAGCAGCGCGATGTGGAAGACCAGCATGATCAGCTGCGAGGCCCCTACGCTGGCCACCGCGCTGGCCGGCGAGATGCCGCGTTTCTGCAGGTAGCGGGTGTTGATGGCGACGCCGCCGACGGCCGCGGGCGTGACGAGCTTGACGAACGAGGACGCGAACTGCACGAGCACCGTGCGCCAGAGCGGCAGGTGCTCGGGCACGAACCCTCTCAGCATCAGCGCGGCGGCCACGAAGCTGACGAACGACGCGACCAGCGCCAGCCCCGACCAGGCCCAGTTGGCCGTGGTGACGACCTGGTAGACGTTGACCTGGCTGAGCTGGGAGAGCAGGAAGTAAGCGGCCAGCGTGCTGGCGATGATCGTGATCAGGGTGCGCGGCCTGAACCGCTCGAGGCGTACCTCCTCGACCTTGCCCTGCGGCTTGAGCGCGACGATCTGCTCGCGGATGCCGGGCAGCACGTGCTTGGCCTTCGACAGGGCCGCGCGGGTCTCCCGGGTCAGCGCGATCTGCTGGAGCAGCGGCATGGCGGCGGCCAGCGTGTCCGGCCCCATGACGGCCGCCGCGGCCCGCACCGAGCGCTCGGGGCCGACCCGCAGCGCCAGGTAGGTGAGGAGCTGGGCGACGTCGAGCCTGAGCAGCAGGTCTCCGGCGGCGATCTCGCCACTGCGCGCGTCGGTCAGCACGACGCGGCCCGCCCGGTCGAGGTGGACGCTGTCGCCGGTGAGCCGCCGGTGCGCCAGGCGCTGCACGTGCAGCAGCTCGACCTGCTCCCAGATCTGGGCGAGCAGGTCGTCGTCGATCTGCTCGTCGGGCACCTCGTCGAGCGGGCGCGTCTCGATGTGCTCGTACGCGAGCAGCGCCGCCTCGGTGCCGATCTCGCTGGTGCCGAGCAGCCGGGGCGTGCTGGCGCCGGCCGCCTGGGCCGCGTACGCCATGAGCGCCTCCCGTTCGAGCTCGGCGCGCAGCGACCTGATGGCCCTGCGCCGGGTCTCGGAGTGGAGCCTGATGCGCCGCCACAGCCGGTACGGCAGCCCGGCCACCTGCCGGTCGCGGTCGAGCACGGTGACGTCGAGGTGGGCGCCGTCCTTGAGCCCGATGGCGTAGCGGCGGCTGCCCTGGTGGTCGTCCTCGATACGGCGGGCCGAGACCACCGGGAACGACAGCTTGCGGAGCGCGGCCACCACGGCGCTCCCCGCCGGCCTGGTGTTGGGGCTGCCGACGCCGTAGAGGGTGGCGTAGCCGATGGCCATGCCGACCAGCACGGTGACGATGGCGCTTGGCAGGGTGATCTGCCTGCCGGAGAAGAACGCGAGGATGTAGAGGGCGATCGTGGTCCACATCAGCATGCGCCACGTGGGCCGGCGCGAGATGCGGACGGCGGTGGCGTACGCGACGACCGAGGTGAGCAGCGTGTTCAGCGGCTCGATCGTCCTGTTGCCGGTCAGCAGCAGGCGCAGGTCGTCGGCGTTGCCCGCCACGAGCCACTGCCCGAGCAGGAACGATCCGGCCATGCCGACGATCGCGGCGATCAGCCCCTCCGCGACCCGCAGGCCGTCGCGGTGGAAGACCCGCTCGACCGCGAACGCCGCGGGCACGATGAGCACGGCCGCGCCGCCGAGGAACGCGGCGACCCTGCTGAGCAGGGGCACCAGCTGCGCGCCCTCCTTGACGTCCTGCTCGAGCCCGATGAGGGTCTGCTTGGCGACCAGCATGAGCAGGATGGCCGCACCGAGCACGATGAGCGTGGCGAAGAAGCGCAGCAGGTCGGATGGACGGCGTAGACGCTGGGGCAGCAGCGGCTCTACCACGTAGATGTCGCTTTCCGCGCGTGACTCAGCCACGGCTGGATCCCCCTCCGCGAGGTCCTCCGTGTCATCTCGTTCCCTGATTTCGGCCACCGACAGAGATTCTGCACCTTCCCGGCCCGACCGTACGATCTCCAGGATTCCAGTCTGCTAAATCGTCCCCGCAGTCGTCGCACCGGGCAGGCTACACGGATTTCCAGAACGTAGTCTGTGAGCCATGTCGGGCGAGCTGAGGGTTTTGGGGGCGTGTCCGCTGGACTGCCCGGATACCTGTTCCTGGATAGTCACCGTGGAGAACGGCAAGGCCGTCAAACTACGCGGAAACCCCGACCAGCCCTACACCAGAGGCGCCCTATGCGTGAAGGTCAACCGTTATCTGGAGCACGTTCAGGCGGATGACCGCATCCTCTACCCGCTGCGCCGCACGGGCCCCAAGGGGTCCGGCCAGTTCGAGCGCATCACGTGGGAGGAGGCGCTCGACGAGATCTCCGTACGGCTGCGCGGCATCGTCGAGGAGCACGGCGGCGAGGCCATCTGGCCCTACCTCGGCACGGGCACGCTCGGCTACCTGCAGGGCTGCGAGGGCGTGGCCGGCAGGCGGTTCTGGAACGTGCTCGGCGCCTCCAAGCACTGGCTCAACATCTGCTCGGCGGCCGGCAGCAGCGGCCTGACCCGTACGAACGGCACCGCGGGCGGCATGGACCCGGAGAACTTCGCGCTGGCCAAGCTGATCCTGCTCTGGGGCACGAACACGCTGACCAGCGGCCACCATCTGTGGAAGTTCATCCAGGACGCGCGGGCGAACGGCGCGCACGTCGTGGCCATCGACCCGATCCGCACCAGGACGGCCGACCAGGCAGACGAGTACCTGGCGATCAGGCCGGGCACGGACGCGGCGCTCGCGCTCGGGCTGCTCAACGTCGTGCTGGCGGAGAACGCGCAGGACGAGGAGTTCCTGGCCGAGCACACCGAGGGCTGGGAGGACTTCCGCCAGGAAATCCTGAAATATCCGGTCGAGACTGTGGCTGAAATCACCGGCATTCCGGCTGAGGCCATCCACAGCCTGGGGATGCGGCTCGCGCACACCCGCCCCACCGCCATCCGCGCCACCCAGGGCCTCCAGCGTCACGAGGGCGGCGGCACCGCGCTGCGCACGATCGCGGCGATCCCCGGCGTCACCGGCGACTGGCGCCACCCCGGGGGCGGCGTGGCGTACTCGACCAGCGGCCACGTCCACCTCGACATCGACACGCGCGACGACCTGCTGGCCAAGCCGGTCCGCACCCTGGTCATGACCAAGCTCGCGTCCCAGCTGGACGACGTGAAGTGCCTGTGGGTGTACGCGGCCAACCCGGCGGGCTCGAGCCCCGACGCGAACGCGATCAGGCGGCAGCTCGCCCGCGAGGACCTGTTCACGGTGGTCATGGAGCAGTTCCCGACCGACACCGTGGACTACGCCGACATCGTGCTGCCGGCGACCATGCAGACCGAGCACCATGACCTGCACGCCGGGTACGGGCATCTTTACCTGCTGTGGAACGAGCCCGCCGTGGCGCCGCCCGGCGAGTGCCTGGCCACGACGGAGACGTTCCGGCGGCTGGCGGCCCACATGGGGATGACCGAGCCGTCGCTGTTCGACTCGGACCTGGAGCTGGCCGAGCAGCTGCTCTCCAGCGGGCACCCGTCGCTGGAGGGCGTCACGCTCGACCGGCTGCGCAAGGAGGGCTGGGTGCGGATGAACTATCCCAAGCCCTTCACGCCGTTCGCCGAGGGCTTCCCGACGCGGTCCGGCAAGCTGCGCTTCCCTCCGGCAGGCAAGGCGTACACGCCGTCCCACACGACCCTTGCGCGGGGGCGCTCGCCGTACCCGCTGGCGCTGGTCACGCCCGCCTCGCACACGTTCCTCAACACCATCTTCGGCAACAACCCCGAGCTGCGGCGGCGCGCCAAGGACCCGGTGGTGCTGGTCAACCCGGCCGACGCGGCGGCGCGCGGCCTGGTGGGCGGGCAGCGCGTACGCGTGCACAACGACGGCGGGGAGTTCCTGGCGGACGTGGAGATCAGCGACCGTGTGGCGGCCGGGGTGGTGGCCTCCCCGAAGGGCCGCTGGCCGAAGCTCACCCCGGGCGGCGCCAACCCGAACGCGGTCGTGGCGGAGCGGGACGGGGACATGGGCAGGGGCCCCGGCTTCCACGACAACCTGGTCGAGATCAGCCCTTGTGCCGCGGCTCAGCTCAGCGAGAGCTTGTAGCCCACGTGGGAGGCCGTGAAACCGAGGTTGTCGTAGAAGCGGTGCGCGTCCGTACGTGACTTGTCGGAGGTCAGCTGCACGATCGCGCAACCGCGCTCCCGCGCCCTGTCTATGGCCCACTCGATCATCCGGCGGCCGAGACCCTGGCCGCGGGTGGCGGCGGCGACCCTGACGGCCTCGATCAGGCACCGCTCCGCGCCCAGCCGCGACAGCCCGGCCAGGTACGTGAGCTGCATGGTGCCCACCACCTCGCCGTCCTGCTCGGCCACGATCAGCTCGTCGTACGGGTTGGCGTCCACCCGCTCGAACGCCGCCAGGTAACGCTCGTCATGCGGGTCGCCCTCACGCGTGGCGCCGAGATGGTCGTCGGCGAGCATCGCCACGATCGCGGGCACGTCCTCCTTGCGGGCGGGGCGGAAGAGCACTTTCCCTGTTTGCTGCATGTCCGAATGATGTCAGGGACGGCTCAGGGCTCGGGCTACCGCATCGCATCAGGCCTCGCCTCTCCTGCTGCCCTCTCCATCAGCCGAACTGACGCCGGATCTCCTCGGCGAATCCCGGCACACCTGCCCGCTCCAACGCGGTCAACAGCCCCCATATAGACCTCGGCTCTCGCTTGTAGCAGGCGGCCTGCTCGGCAAGAGTGTGCATGACAAGCCGGGGTTCGGCGTCCAACAATCCGAGGAGAAACCCGTCCGGGCTGAGCAGCTCGATGTCATACGGCGCACGAGAGGCGGCCGGGAAATCCTTGACGTTGAAGGTGACCAGTGCATCTGCCCTGGATGACACGGCCGCGGCCAGCACATGCCGATCCTTGGGATCACACGTCATGTCCGGGAGGAACGACTGGTAGCCGACCACGTCTGCTCCCTCGAAGGCGGCCTGCATCTCGGTCAGAAGGCGACGGACCACCTCGGCGGGGATGCCGGCCTCGGTGAGGTTACGGCCCAGCTCTTCAAGGATGTCCTCCGACCACAGCGGACGAAAGAGCGTGGCCTCGGCCAATCGCAGCAGCGTGTCGCGCAGGTAGGCCGGATACAGCACGCAGGTATCGAGAACCACGCTGTAGGACATTGCGTTCTCCGCGAAGTGGGGGTGTCATCGTCAACGGGTGGATCGCGGAGTCGCGGTCACCTCATACAGATCGGCTTCCTCGGAGAATTCCACCATCCGGTCCAGCGCGGCCCTGCGCAGGTGATGCCGCCGCTCGCGATAGGCCAGCACATCGCGCAGCAGGATCCGCCGATGCCGGCCGGGCTGGCTGTAGGGGATCTCGCCGCGTTCCAGCAGCCGCACCACCGTCGGGCGGCTCACCCCCAGCAGGTCCGCGGCCTCCTGAGTGGTCAACGTCTGATGATGCGGGGCAATCGTCACCGCTTGACCTGCCGCCATGGCCAGCACGACCAGCCGCAACACGTCGAAAACCTCATCGGGCAGCACGACCCGCTCCCCAGCCGGACTCACCAGCTCTGCGCGTCCACTCGCCGCATGCCGCACCAAATCGGCCAGGCGGTCCAACGGCACCCCGGGCGGTAGCACGGTTCGCTCGGCCACCTCCACCGTCATGATGTCCCTCCCATCTTCACTGCCCACCTTACCCATGAAACGAACAAAACGAAACACGGCGGAACGAACGATGGGAGGGCTGAGAAATCACGTCATGGACCGCATCGGGCATCGTGGGCAGGGGTGATAGTCCCTCTGGACACATCCCGGAAGGTTACTTCCTTGCTAGAAGGCCTCCTCGGGAAGCTCCATGAGCTCCTGCCCGGTGGAGTCCAGCACGCGCCGCTCGGTGGCCAGCCGGGGCAGCACGGTCTTGGCGAAGAACGAGGCCGCGGCGACCTTGCCGAGGTAGAACGGGTCCTCGCCCTCGGTCAGCTTCTCCAGCGCCACCTCTGCCTGGCGCAGCAGCAGCCAGCCGATCACCAGGTCGCCCAGCGCGAGCAGGAGCCGGGTGGTGTTCAGCCCGACCTTGTAGACCTCGGTGGGCGTCTCCAGCGAGGACAGCGCCCAGCCCGCCATGGTGTCGCCCATGGCCTTGACCTCGGCGACGGCCTCGGCGAGCAGCTTGCGCTCCTCCTTCAGCCGGCCGTTGCCCGCCTCCGAGCCGGCGAACTCGCCGATCTCGGCCAGCAGTGACCCGACCGCTGCGCCCTGGTTGCGCAGGATCTTCCGGAAGAACAGGTCGAGGCCCTGGATCGCGGTCGTGCCCTCGTACAGGGAGTCGATCTTGGCGTCTCGGATGTACTGCTCGATCGGGTAGTCCTGCAGGTAGCCGGAGCCGCCGAGGGTCTGCAGCGAGCGGGAGAGCAGCTCGTACGACCGCTCGGAGCCGACGCCCTTGACGATGGGCAGCAGCAGGTCGTTCATGTCGTGGGCGTGCCGGTCGTCCGGGTTGACGAGGAGGGTGTCCTGGAACGTGGCCGTGTAGAGCACCAGGGCCCGCATGCCCTCGGCGTACGACTTCTGCAGCATGAGCTCGCGCCGCACGTCCGGGTGGTGCGTCACGGTGACGCGCGGGGCGGTCTTGTCGGCCATCCGCGTCAGGTCCGCGCCCTGCACGCGTGCCTTGGCGTACTCCAGCGCGTTCAGGTAGCCGGTGGAGAGCGTGGCGATGGCCTTGGTGCCGACCATCATGCGGGCGTGCTCGATCACCATGAACATCTGCCTGATGCCCTCATGCACGTCGCCCACGAGGTAGCCGACCGCCGGGTGCTTGTCGCCGAACGTGAGCTCGCACGTCGTGGAGACCTTCAGCCCCATCTTCTTCTCGACGTTCGTGACGTAGGCGCCGTTGCGCTCGCCGAGCTCGCCGGTCTCCAGGTTCACGAGGAACTTCGGCACCAGGAACATCGACAGCCCCTTGGTGCCGGGGCCGTGGCCCTCGGGACGGGCCAGGACGAGGTGGAAGATGTTCTCGGCCATGTCGTGCTCGGCGCTGGTGATGAAGCGCTTGACGCCCTCGATGTGCCAGGTGCCGTCCTCCTGCCGCACCGCCTTGGTACGCCCCGTGCCCACGTCGGATCCGGCGTCCGGCTCGGTGAGCACCATCGTGGCGCCCCACTCGCGCTCGATGGCCAGCTCCGCGAAGCGCTTCTGCTCGGGCGTGCCGACCTTCCACAGCGTGTAGGCGAAGTTGGGCCCCGCCCCGTACATGTAGAGCGCCGGGTTCGCACCGAGCACCAGCTCGGCCGTGGCCCAGGCCAGGCTCCTCGGGATGCCGGGGCCGCCCAGTTCGGCGGGCAGGTCGAGGTTCACCCAGCCGCCGTCGACCAGCGCCTTGTACGACTTCTTGAAGCCATCGGGGATGGTCACCGAGCCGGTCGCCGCGTCGAACACGGGCGGGTGCCTGTCGCCCTCCTCGAAGGAGTCGGCGAGGACGCCGGTGGCCAGCCTGCTGACCTCGTCCAGGATGCCGCGGGCAACCTCCTCGTCCAGATCCACAAAGGGCCCTGTGCCGAGGATCTCGCGCCTCCCGAACACCTCGAAGAGGTTGAACTCCAGGTCACGCACGTTGCTCTTGTAGTGGCCCATGGGTGTCGATCTCCTTGAACCGAGGTTTCTGTACTGGCGAGTAACCTTACTCTGAAATGCTACCCGCGGGTAACCCGTGCTATGCATGGCATGCTGCTCTCCATGGACGCCGAAGAACTCGCCGCGAGATGGCGAGAGCGCCTGGATTCCTGGGCCATTCCCCCCGAGATCATGGCCGAGGCCCCCGTTGATCCGTGGGGCCATTCGCCCGAGCGGTTCGGCGCCCGTACCGACAGAGCGCTTGCCGAGCCCGACGACGGCCCCACCATGACCCGGCTCTTCGAGGCGCTGCCGGACATGGGCACGCTGCTCGACGTGGGCTCGGGTCCAGGAGCCGCGTCCCTGCCGCTGCACGAGCGCATCGGCCACCTGTACGCGGTCGACACCTCGGCCCCCATGCTGGAGGGGCTGACGGCCAGGGCGGAGAAGCTCGGGGTGCCGGTCACGGCGATCGAGGGCCGCTGGCCCGACGTGGCCGGCCAGGTGCCCGTGGTCGACGTCGCCGTCGCCGCGCACGTGGTCTACAACGTCCCCGACCTGGCGGGCTTCCTGCGCGCACTCGACGACCGCACGCAGGGGCGGGTGGTGCTGGAGTTGCCCCACCGCCATCCGATGAGCTGGATGACGCCGCTGTGGCAGCACTTCCACGGGGTGGACCGGCCGGTGCGGCCCATCGCCGAGGACTGCGTGGCGCTGGCGGCGGCGCTCGGCTTCGCGGTGCAGGTGGAGGAGCGGGAGGCCCCGCTGGAACGATTCACGTCGCTGGAGGAGCTGGCGACGAGCGTGTGCCGCCGGGTGTGCCTCGACCCGTCAAGGGCGCAGGAGGTGGCGGACACCGTGCTGGAGCTGGGCATGTGGCCGGTGCCCCGCGACCGGTGGGTCACGATCTGGTGGGAATGACCCCGTTGAGCGGCACGCGCTCAGAACCCTCGAGGTCGGCACCGCGTACGCCGTCTGGACCGGCGTCGGCGCCGCGGGCACCGCGGTGCTCGGCATGATCGCCATGGGGGACGAGGTCTCGTTGCCGCACCTCATCTCGATCGCGCTGATCCTGGTCGGGGTCGTCGGGCTGCGGATTCTCGCTTGACGTCGCAAGCCGCTTCCGGCTTAGGTGGCTGCGTGATCGAAATCCACGCCGTCACCGTCGACGCCGCCGACCCGTACGAGATCGCCAGCTGGTGGAGCAAGGCGACCGGGCTGCCCCTCGGCGAGGGCGACAAGCCGGGCGACGACGAGGTCATGCTGCGCACCGAGCAGGACCCGTTCCTGCTGTTCGTCCGCGTGCCCGAGGGCAAGACCGTGAAGAACCGGGTGCACTTCGACGTCAACGGGACCGCGGGCAGGACCCGTAACCAGGAGGTCGAGCGGCTGATCGGGCTGGGCGCGACCGTCTTCGACGACCAGCGGCAGCCCGACGGCACCGGCTGGGTGATCATGCGTGACCCCGAGGGCAACGAGTTCTGCGTGTGCCGGAGTCAGGCGGAGAGGGAAGCGCAGGCTGACCCCACGCACTGACGTCACTGGGCGGATCGGGCGCGGCCCTGCATGACGAGCGTCAGGACGCCGGCGATCAGGTAGACGAGCGCGCCGTGCCACAGGGCCTGCACGGCCGAGCCGAAGACCCCCTCGCTGTCGAGCACGAGCTGCACCGGATAGTCCAGCACGGCCGTGATGCCCGCGGGCAACAGCGCGAACCGCCACGGGTGCCGCAACGACCAGAGCCTGGCCTGGCGGGTCACCCGGTCGCCCTCCTCCGGCTTGGCGACCGCGCCGATCGCGGCGATCAGGGCGAACAGGCTGATGCCCAGGCCCAGCGCCCACACCAGATCACCACCGCCGGTGAGCAGGCCCAGGCCGAAGCTGGCCGCGGTGACGGCGCCGCCGCCGATGGCGGCGGCCTTCCAAGGGGCGCCGCGGAGTGCGGCGCCCGACAGCGAGATCTCATCGCGTCGGCTGATTTCGTTCATGTCATCCATGCTGCATTTTCCGGACACCCAGGGGCATCGGGGACGAACCCTGATTTCAACCCTGGGAGTTGCGGCCAGCGCCAGAGCCTGCCGTAAAAAGGACCCGTACGGGTACCGTCGCGGCATGACCTCCAGTACTCATGACCACCCCCTGGCGCCTCCCCGGGTCGAAGAGGTGTCCGACGGCGTCTACGCCTACATCCAGCCCGACGGGAGCTGGTGGATCAACAACACCGGCTTCCTGGCCGGGCGGCGCGGCGTGATCTGCGTCGACGCCTGCTCGACCGAGCGCCGTACGCGGGCGTTCCGCGAGGCCATCAGGAAGGTCACCGACCGGCCGATCACCACGCTGATCAACACCCACCACCACGGCGACCACACGTTCGGCAACTGGCTCTTCCCCGAGGCCACGATCGTCGGCCACGAAGGCGTGCGCGAGCAGATCCTGGCCGAGGGCGTCCCCACGTACCTGCCCGCGTGGTCGCCCGAGGTCGAGTGGGGCGAGATGCGGGTGACGCCGCCGTTCCTCACCTTCACCGACCGGGTCACCGTGCACTCCGACGACCTGCGGTGCGAGGTCAGGCACGTCGGCCACGCCGCGCACACGACGAACGACTCGTACGTGTGGATTCCCGAGCGGCGGCTGCTGTTCTCCGGCGACCTCGTGTTCAACGGCGGCACGCCGTTCATGCTGATGGGCTCGGTGGCCGGGGCGCTGGACGCCCTCGACCAGCTCAGGGCGCTGGGGGCGGAGACGGTCGTGCCGGGGCACGGAGAGGTGTGCGGGCCGGAGGTGTACGACCGGGTGGCTGCCTACCTGCGGTTCGTACAGGAGACCGCCGTGCGAGGCCGGGCGGCGGGGCTGTCGCCGCTGGACGCGGCCAGGGAGGCCGATCTGGGCGAGTGGGGCGGGCTGCTCGACTCCGAGCGCATCGTCGGCAACCTGCACCGCGCCTACGCCGAGCTCGACGGGCAGCCCCTCGGCGCCCCGATCGACCTGGCCACCGCCGTGCTCGACATGATCACCTACAACGGCGGCAAGCCGCTTTCGTGCCTCGCCTGAGAAGCCACGGGTGTGATCACTGATACCCGGGTATGACCGTGGCTGTACCAGCCGTTTGCGTGGAGGTCGTCATGGGTGTCGGGGTCAGCATCTTCTTCCTCACGCTTGGCGCCATCCTGAGGTTCGCGATCGAGCCCGATGTGTTCGGCAAGAGCGTCCACATGGACGTCGTCGGGCTCATCTTCATGATCGTCGGCGGCATCGGCGTGGTGTTGAGCATCGTGCTGGCGCCCAGGAGGGGGCGCACCTCCGATGACAGGCTGATGCGCCGCGAGAACAACCCGCCGGAGATCTAGGGGATCCAGGAGATCTAGAGGCTCAGCTGCACCGCGGCGCGCATGGCCAGGATCGGCTTGATGTGCTGCGCGATCACCGCCTGGTGCTGCGGGTGGTCGCGGTAGACCAGGTAGTCCTCGACGCTGTCGAAGTCGGCCACCACCCCGTAGTCGTGGTTGCCCTGGTTGATGCCCGCGTCCGCGCCCACCGTGTACGAGCGGAGCTGGGGAATGACGCCGGGCAGCTTGCGCAGCTCGGCCGTCACCGTCTCCTTCTGCTCGTCGGTGGCGGCGTCGGTCCAGGTGAACAGCACGATGTGGCGAATCATGCGATCAACCTTATCGGCGGTGTATCAAACCCGTCCGACGTGACTCTGTACGTGGTGGGTACGGGTGTCCCGGGCCTACGGCGATCGCCGGGGGAGGGGTCCTCCCGGCGGTCGCCGTGGTTCTCTCCCCTGCTAGCTCCAGGCCAGCATGCGCAGCGGGTCCTCCAGCATGGCGCCCACGTCGCGCAGGAACATCGAGCCCAGCTCGCCGTCCACGATGCGGTGGTCGAACGAGAGGGCCAGGGTCGTCACCTTGCGCACCGCCAGCTCGCCGTCCACCACCCACGGCATGTCCCTGACCTGGCCGAAGGCGAGGATGGCCGCCTCGCCGGGGTTCAGGATGGGGGTGCCGGCGTCGATGCCGAAGACGCCGATGTTGGTAATGGTGAAGGTGCCGCCCGCCATCTCGGCCGGCTGGGTGCGGCCTGCCCTGGCCGTCTCGGTGAGCTGGGCCAGCTGCTTGGCCAGGTCAGGGAGTGACAGGGCGTGGGCGTCCTTGACGTTGGGCACCACCAGGCCCCTGGGGGTGGCGGCGGCTATCCCCAGGTTGACGTAGCGCTTGACCACGATCTCCTGGGCGGCCTCGTCCCACGATGAGTTGATCATGGGGTGCCGTTTGACGGCGGTGAGGACCGCCTTGGCCACCAGGAGCAGCGGGGAGACCTTGACCTCCGCGAAGTCCTGGAAGGTGCGCAGGCGCCGGACCGTCTCCATCGTGTTCGTCATGTCGAGCTGGAGGAACTCGGTGACGTGGGGGGCGGTGAAGGCGCTGGCGACCATGGCCTGGGCGGTCATCTTGCGCACGCCCTTGATGGGGATGCGCTCCTCACGCCCGATCTCGGGCCGCTCGGGCGCTGCCACGGGCTCCTTGGCCTCCGCCGCGGCGTGGACGTCGTCGCGGGTGATGGAGCCCTGGGGGCCGGTGCCGGCGATGCCCGCCAGGTCCACGCCGAGGTCCTTGGCCAGCTTCCGTACCGGTGGCTTGGCCAGGACGGATGTCCGGGTGGAGGGCGGGGCCGGGTGGTCGTCCACCTCCACGCGGGCCGGGTTGGCCACCGGGGTGGCCGGGATGCCGGCCGGCTGGCGCTTGCGGGGACGGCGCTTGGTGGCGCCGGTCTTGACGCCGTAGCCGACCAGGACCGCCTGGCGCTCCTCCTTCGGGGCCGGGCTGCCGTGGGCGCCCGGCTCGACGGCGCCCTCCGCCGGCGGATTGGGCACCATGTCCTCGGCCGCGGCCTGGGCCTGCTCCGAGGGCTCGGACGTGTCGATGGCGATGATGGGTGCGCCGACGTCGACTGTCTGGCCCTCGTCGGCCAGCAGATCCGACACCGCCCCGTCCCACGGGATCGGGAGCTCGACGATCGACTTGGCCGTCTCGATCTCCACGACGATCTGGTTGACCTTGACCGGGTCACCCGCCTTGACGTGCCAGCGGACGATCTCGGCCTCCGTCAGCCCTTCACCGACGTCGGGGAGCTTGAACTCGCGTCGCATGATCAAATCCCCCTCAGTACCCGAATGCCCGGTCGACGGCGTCGAGCACCCGGTCCAGGTCGGGCAGATAGTGCTCTTCCAGCCGCGACGGAGGGTAGGGGGTGGAGAAGCCGCCGACCCGGAGCACCGGCGACTCCAGGTGGTAGAAGCACTGCTCCGTGATCCTGGCCGCCAGCTCGGCGCCGAACCCGCTGTTGACCGGGGCCTCGTGGACGACCACCACCCGCCCGGTACGGCGGACGGAGTCCATCACGACCGGCTCGTCCAGCGGGTTGAGCGAGCGCAGATCGACCACCTCGATCGAGCGGCCGTCGTCCTCGGCGGCCGTGGCCGCCTCCAGGCACGTCTTGACCATGGGGCCGTAGGCCAGCAACGTGACGTCGGTCCCCTGGCGGACGACCTTGGCGGCGTGCAGCGGCGGCCACCAGTCCGTGGCGGAGGTGTCGATGTCGGCCTTCTCCCAGTAACGGCGCTTGGGCTCGAAGAAGATCACCGGGTCGTCGCTGCGGATGGCCTGCTGGATCATGGTGTACGCGTCGGCCGGGTTGGAGCAGGCCACGACGCGCAGCCCGGCGGTGTGGGTGAAGTACGCCTCGGGCGACTCGCTGTGATGCTCGACCGCGCCGATGCCGCCACCGCACGGGATGCGTACGACCACGGGGAGCTTGATCGCGCCCAGCGAGCGCATCGGCATCTTGGCGAGCTGCGTGATGATCTGGTCGGCGGCCGGGAAGACGAACCCGTCGAACTGGATCTCGCACACCGGCCGGTAGCCGCGCAGCGCCAGCCCGATCGCGGTGCCGATGATGCCCGACTCGGCCAGCGGCGTGTCGATGACGCGGTCCTCGCCGAAGTCCTTCTGCAGGCCGTCCGTGACGCGGAAGACGCCGCCCAGCTTGCCGACGTCCTCCCCCATGATGAGGACCTTGGAATCGTCCTCCATGGCCTTGCGCATGCCCTCGTTGAGCGCCTTCGACAAACTCAGGATCGTCATCGGGCAAACCCCTCCAGGTACGCGGCGAACTGGGCGCGCTCCTGGTCCATCAAGGCGTGGGGCTCGCGATAGACGTGGTCGAAGATGTCCAGCGGCCCGGGGTCGGGCATGGCCAGGCAGCGCCTGCGCAGGTCGGCCCCCAACTGGTCGGCCTCGGCGTCGACGGAGTCGAAGAACGACGGGTCGGCGTGCTCGTTCTTGAAGAGGTAGGACCTGACCCGCTCGATCGGGTCCTTCAGCTTCCACGCCTCCAGCTCGCTTGCCACGCGATAGCGCGTCGGGTCGTCGGTGGTGGTGTGCGCGCCCATCCGGTACGTGAACGCCTCGATGAGCGTCGGCCCCTGGCCGGTGCGGGCGGCTTCCAGGGCCTTCCTGGTCACCGCCAGGCAGGCGAACACGTCGTTGCCGTCCACCCTGATCCCGGGGAAGCCGAAGCCCGAGGCACGGCGGTAGAGCGGGATGCGGGTCTGCTTCTCCAGGGGCTCGGAGATGGCCCACTGGTTGTTCTGGCAGAAGAACACGATCGGCGCGTTGAACACGCTGGCCCAGATGAACGACTCGTTCACGTCGCCCTGGGAGGTGGCCCCGTCACCGAAGTAGACGATGGTGGCCGCGTTCGCGTCGTCACGCTGGATGCCCATGGCGTAACCGACCGCGTGGAGAGTCTGGCTGCCGATCACGATCGTGTAGAGGTGGAAGTTGTGCTCGTCGGGGTCCCAGCCGCCGTGGTTCACGCCCCTGAACAGGCCGAGCAGCTTCAGCGGGTCCACATCGCGGCACCACGCCACACCGTGCTCGCGGTAGGTGGGGAAGGCCATGTCTGTGTCGGTCAACGCGCGGCCCGAGCCGATCTGGGCCGCCTCCTGGCCCAGCAGTGAGGCCCAGATGCCCAGCTCACCCTGGCGCTGCAGCGCCACGGCCTCCAGGTCGATGCGCCGGACGAGGACCAGGTCACGGTAGAGCGACCTGACCTCCTCGTCGGTCAGGTCGATGTCATAGTCGGGGTGCTCGACCCGCTCGCCCTCGGGGGTGAGCAGCTGCACGAGCTCCGGAGGTGCGTCTGCACCACGAGAGGCTTCAGCTGTCACTTGCCACTCCTGTGCGTCGTAGGGGCAGGTCTTCGATGGGGTTGCCACCTTAGGCCAGCCGTTCATGCGAGGAACCATATGGTGGTGGTTCGTACGCGTTTGGGGCCATGGTGGCAGACATCACAACCCTCCGCGCAAGCCCCATGTCCTCCCCGTTCCCGTTGTGTCGTCAGCCACACGCGCCGGTAGGCTGTGCTTCCCAGTCACCCACCGCATCCAGGAGGAACGCAGTGGCCCGCGTCATCGTGGACGTCATGTTGAAGCCCGAGATCCTCGACCCGCAGGGCCAGGCGATCGCCAGGGCACTGCCCAGGCTCGGCTTCTCCGGCGTCTCGGCCGTGCGCCAGGGCAAGCGCTTCGAGATCGAGCTCGACGGCCCGGCTGACGAGACGGCGCTCGCCGAAGTCCGTAAGATGGCCGAGACCCTGCTGGCCAACACGGTGATCGAGGACTACAGCGTCCGGGTTGAGGGGTAAGGGAGATAAGATCCCCAGGTTTCCCCTTGGTCGGTTAAAGCCGGGTTCGGGCATGCCACAATGCCACGGGCATGCCAACACTAAATAACAACAGGGTGATTTTGCGGTTAGCCCCGTTTTCACAGGGAAACCTACTCCAGGTGACATTCTGGCGCCCGGAGGAGTCCGGTGGATATTGAGTTCTCGTTGGCACTGCCTCGGGATGCGATCGGCATACCGATGGTCAGGCGAGTGCTGGGCGATGCCATGCGTTCACTGAACGTGAGCGAGACGTGCATCGCCGACATGCTGCTCGCCGTCTCCGAGGCGTGCTCAAACGCGGTGCGGCACGGGGGTCCCGCCAACCGCTACGAGGTGACCGCGGCGATCGGCTACGGCCGTTGCGACGTACGCGTCGCGGACAACGGCGTGGGCCTGCCGACGATGCCGCTGCACTTCCCCCCGCCCGACACGGAGAACGGCCGCGGCCTGCTGATCATGCGCTCCGTGGTCGACGAGATCTCCTTCGGCATCACGCCCGGCCGGGGCACCACGGTCCACCTGCGCAAGCAGCTCGCCTGGGACGACGAGGCCGATGCCCGTCCCCGCGAGCTGGCAGCCGTCTGACCTGGATCTCCGCCGGACCAACGAGCCGATGCGGACCACGCGACAGCACCCGATAACCTGAGTACACCGCCGCCGTCCGACAGACGGTGGCGCGTGCGCGCGCATTCCTCGGAGGGGACGACTGTCATGAGCGCTGCCCGTGTGGGCGTAGTCACGTTTCCAGGAACTCTCGACGACCAGGACGCCGCCAGAGCCGTGCGCCTCGTGGGTGCCGAGGCGGTCCCGCTGTGGCACGCCGACCACGACCTGAAGGGAGTCGACGCGGTCTTCCTGCCCGGCGGCTTCTCCTACGGCGACTACCTGCGCTGCGGCGCCATCTCGCGGTTCGCGCCGCTCATGGAGGAGCTCATCCCGGCCGCGAAGGCCGGGCTGCCCGTGCTCGGCACCTGCAACGGCTTCCAGATCCTCTGCGAGGCCCACCTGCTGCCCGGCGCGCTGACCCGCAACGGCTCGCTCCACTACGTCTGCCGCGACCAGCAGCTCAGGATCGAGCAGACCGCGACCGCGTGGACCAACTCGTTCGGCCAGGGCCAGGAGATCGTGCTGCCGATCAAGCACGGCGAGGGCCGCTACGTGGCCTCAGACGACACGCTGGCCGCGCTCGAAGCGGGCGGTCACGTGGTCGTCCGCTACCTCGGCAACCCCAACGGCTCGCTCAACGACATCGCGGGCATCCGCAACGAGGCAGGCAACGTGGTCGGCCTCATGCCGCACCCGGAGCACGCGGTCGAGGAGCTGGTCGGCGCCCCGAGCACCGACGGCCTCGGGTTCTTCACCTCCATTCTCAAGAAGCTGGTGAACGCATGAGCACGGACAGTGTGAAGCGGGCGGGCGAGACGCCCGAGGAGCCGATGCCCTTCGCCGAGCTGGGGATGAAGCAGGACGAGTACGACCGGGTCAAGCAGATCCTCGGTCGCCGTCCCACCGGCTCCGAGCTGGCCATCTACAGCGTCATGTGGTCCGAGCACTGCTCGTACAAGTCGTCCAAGGTGCATCTCAAGCAGTTCGCCACCAAGGCGCCCAAGTCCGAGGCGCTGCTGGTGGGCATGGGCGAGAACGCGGGCGTGGTGGACATCGGCGACGGCTGGGCGGCCACGTTCAAGATCGAGTCGCACAACCACCCGTCCTACGTCGAGCCGCACCAGGGCGCGGCCACCGGCGTCGGCGGGATCGTGCGCGACATCATGTCGATGGGCGCCCGCCCGATCGCCGTCATGGACTCGCTGCGCTTCGGCGGCGCGGACGCCGTCGACACACGCAGGGTGCTGCCCGGCGTGGTCGAGGGCATCAGCCACTACGGAAACTGCCTGGGCCTGCCCAACATCGGCGGCGAGGTCGTCTTCGACCCCTGCTACATCGGCAACCCGCTGGTCAACGCCCTGTGCGTCGGCCTGCTGCGGAAAGACCAGATCAAGCTGGCCACCGCGCCCGGCCCGGGCAACAAGGTCGTGCTGTTCGGCGCGTCCACCGGCCCCGACGGCATCGGCGGTGCTTCGGTGCTGGCGTCGGCGACGTTCGAGGACGAGTCGCACGCCAAGCGGCCCGCCGTGCAGGTGGGCGACCCGTTCATGGAGAAGCTGCTCATCGAGTGCTGCCTGGAGCTGTACGCCGCCGACGTCGTCGTCGGCATCCAGGACCTCGGCGCGGCCGGGGTGTCGTGCGCCACGACCGAGCTGGCCGCCAAGGGCACCGGCGGCATGCGCGTCGACCTCAACCTCGTCCCGCTCCGCGACCCCTCGCTCAGGCCCGAGGAGATCCTGATGAGCGAGTCGCAGGAGCGGATGATGGCCGTCGTCAGGCCCGACGACATCCCGGCGTTCATGGCGATCTGCGAGAAGTGGGACGTCCCCGCCACCGTCATCGGCGAGGTCACCGACACCGGCCGCCTGGTCATGACCTGGGACGGCGAGGTCATCGTCGACATCCCGCCGGGCACCGCGGCCGACGAGGGGCCCGTCTACGAGCGCCCGTACCACGAGCCCTCCGGGCAGGCGGCGCTCAACGCCGACACGCCCGACGGGCTGGAGCGGCCCGCCGACCTGCGGGCCACGCTGCTCCAGCTCCTCGGCTCGCCCAACCTGGCCTCCAAGGAGTGGGTGACCTCCCAGTACGACCGCTACGTCCGCGCCAACACCGTGCTGGCCCAGCCGGCGGACGCGGGGATGGTGCGCATCTCGGAGGCCATGGCGGGAGCGGAGCCGACGACCAGGGGCATCGCGCTGGCCACCGACGGCAACGGCCGCTACGCCAAGCTCGACCCGTACGCGGGGGCGCAGCTGGCGCTGGCCGAGGCCTACCGGAACGTGGCCGTGACCGGCGCCAAGCCCCTCGCCGTGACCAACTGCCTCAACTTCGGCTCCCCCGAGGACCCCGAGGTCATGTGGCAGTTCGCCGAGGCCGTGCGCGGCCTGGCCGACGCGTGCAGGACCCTTGGCGTGCCGGTGACCGGCGGAAACGTCTCCTTCTACAACCAGACCGGCTCGACCGCCATCAACCCCACGCCGGTCGTGGGCGTGCTCGGCGTCATCGACGACGTGGCCCGGCGGGTGCCGTCCGGGTTCACCGCCGAGGGGCTGAAGGTCGTGCTGCTCGGCGAGACGCGCGAGGAGTTCGGCGGCTCCGAGTGGGCGCACGTCGCGCACCGCCACCTGGGCGGGCTGCCGCCGCGGGCGGATCTGGCGGCGGAGCAGGCGCTGGCGACCGTGCTGGTGGAGGCCGCCAGGCGAGGGCTGCTCGAGGGCTCGCACGACCTGTCGGACGGCGGGCTGGCCGTCGCGCTGGCCGAGTCCTGCCTCGCGCGGGGCGTCGGCGCCTCGGTGGTGCTGAGCGGGGACGCGTTCACCGACCTGTTCAGCGAGTCCTCCGCGCGGGCGCTGGTCGCGGTGCGGCCGGAGGCCTACGAGGAGTTCGCGTCGCTGTGCGGGCGGCACGACGTGCCCTGCTACGGGCTGGGCACGACCGGTGGCGCGTCGCTGGTGGTCGAGGACGCGTTCGAGGTGCCGGTCGAGGAGCTGCGGGAGACGCACTCGGCGGCGCTGCCCGCGCTGTTCGGCTGACGATCGCGTAAGACGGCCGGTACGGGATTCCGTACCGGCCCTCGTCGCGTGTTACGCGGTCACCTTTGTGCGTAAAACGACGCATTGGCGGCCGCGATCACCCGTGGATAATCGGGTCTGTGTCGACCCCGTACCTGCCTCCGGCCACGCATCCCGTGCGTGGCGTGGTCTGGGGCATCCACCTGGTGCTGCCGCTGCTGGGCCTCTGGCTCCTGCTGACGCACCCGGACGTCAACATCCCCTGGCAGCACAACCCCAGCCACTTCTGGATGATCATCACGGTGGCCGGGCTCAACGTGGTGCTGGGCGTCATGATCAGCGAGGCGTCGCGGCGGCGGCAGGACGCCCGGCTGTTCCTGGTCTCCATGGTCTTCCTGAGCAGTGCCGGGTTCTTCTTCCTGCACGGGATGGCCACCCCGAAGATCATCCTGCCGACCGGCTCGCTGGGGTTCGACCTGGGCCAGCAGGCGGGGCTCACGATCGCGGCGGCGTTCGCGTTCGCCTCCGCGCTGCCGCTGGGCGAGCGGGCGGCCACGGCCGTGCTGGCTTCCCAGCACTTCGTCCGCGCGGTGCTCTTCGGCTTCATGGCCGTCTGGGGGCTGGTGTCGCTGATCCCGGGGCTGACGCCGCTCAGCGAGCCGCCGCCCGCGTCGCCGGTCCCCTGGCTGGCCTGGGCGTCCATTCCCGGCCTCCTGCTGTACGGCGCGGCGAGCGTGATGATGTTCCTGCTGCATCGGCGGCGGCCGTCAGCGATGCTGATCAGCCTGATCACGGCGTACGCGCTGCTGGCCGAGGCCATGGTCGCGGGGATGTCCCAGCTCAACTGGCACCTGTCCTGGTGGATGTGGCACCTCCTGCTCACGCTGGCCTTCGTCTTCGTGGCCTACAGCGCCCACCTGCAGTTCAGGCGGGAGGGGTCGAGCGCGGGGCTGTTCGACTCGGTGGCGCTGTCGGCGACCGTGGCGCGCATCCAGCAGGACTACGACCGGGCGCTGGAGGAGCTGGTCGAGCACGTACGCCGGGGCGAGCCGCTGGCCGCGACCCGGCTGTCGGGCAAGTTCCGGCTGAACGAGGGCCAGGCCGCGGTGCTCGACCGGGCCGGCGAGGCGCTGGCCAACGAGCGCGAGCTGTCCGAGCGGCTGGCCGCCCTGGTGGCGGTGAGCGCCCAGACCAAGGTGGGGCTGCCCGAGGGCCAGTTGCTGGCCACGGCGCTGGAACGGGTGCGCCAGGCGTACGGTGACGTGAAGATCGGCCTGGTCGCGGAGGGCAAGGCGCAGATCGGCTCCCGCGAGTACGAGTTCGCCGGCAACCAGCCCGTCAGGCGCAACAACCTGCTCGCCTTCCCCCTGACGGTCAAGGGCCACCTGGCGGGCGTGCTGGAGGTGCCCGTCGGCCGCACCCCGCAGGACGAGGCGCTGGCCGCCACCCTGGCCGGGCAGTTGTCCATCTCCCTGGAGAACGCCCGCCTCTACCAGGAGCTCGACACGCTCTTCCGGCAGTACATGTCGCCCGACGTGGCCAACGCGCTGCTGGCCGACCCGGCGCAGGCGGCACTCGGCGGCGAGCTGAAGGAGCTGACCGCGCTCTTCGCCGACCTCAAGGGCTTCACGAGCTTCTCCGAGAAGGTCACGCCCGGCGAGATCGTCGAGATGCTCAACCGCTACCACACGGCCGCCGTCCCCTGCATTCTCAACAACGGCGGCACGATCGTGCAGTTCGTCGGCGACGCGCTGCTGGCCCTGTTCAACGCCCCCGCCACGCAGGCGGGCCACGCCAGGGCCGCGTGCCGGGCCGCGCTGGACATGCAGCGGGCCGCCGCCGAGGTGGCCGAGGAGATGGCGTGGAAGCGGGTGGACGACGTCGAGTGGCCGACGTTCAGGGTGGGCGTCAACACGGGTCCCGCCCTGGTCGGCAACATCGGCAGCCCCGAGCTGCGGGGCTTCAACGCGATGGGCGACTGCGTGAACGTGGCGGCCAGGCTGGAGGGCATCGCCGAGCCTGGCACGGTCGTCATCGGGGAGACGACGCTCAGGCAACTGGGACGTGGCGCGTCGGTGAGCCCCCTGGGCCGGCTCAGCCTCAAGGGCAAGGAGGAGCTCGTCGCCGCGTACGTTCTGACTGATTTGCAATAGAAGGGTGACTCTCGTACCGACATAATCGGGCGCATGGAGCCTGAGTCCGGCGAGTTCCTGTCCATGCTCACCGACGAGGAGGTCGCCGCCCTGCGCGCGGCCGGCCGCCTGCGGCGGTGGGATCGCGGCGCGACCGTGATCAACGAGAGCGACACGTCCGACTGGGTGCTCGTGCTGCTGGAGGGCCGGGTCAAGTGCTCGTCGCACACGAGCGCCGGCACCGAGGTCGTGCTGGCCGTGCGCGGCCCCGGCGCGTTGCTCGGAGAGATGTCGGCCATCGACGGGTCGCCGCGCTCGGCCACGGTGACCGCGCTGGAGCCGATCTCGGGCATCGTGGTGCGGGACTTCTCCTCGTTCCTGGAGTCCCACGGGCGCATCGCCGTGCTGCTCATGCAGCTCGTCACCGCCAAGCTGCGGGACGCGGACAGGAAGCGCATCGAGTACGGCGCGTTCGACACCACGGGCCGGGTCGCCACGCGCCTGCTCGAGCTGGCCGAACGCTACGGCCAGCAGACCAACAGCGGGGTACGCGTGGCGCTGCCCCTGTCGCAGGACGAGCTGGCCGGCTGGACGGGCGCCTCCCGCGAGGCCGTCAGCAAGGCGCTGCGCACGCTGCGCGACCGGGGACTGATCGAGACCGGACGGCGGCGCGTGGTCATCCACGACCTCGACGGACTGCGGAGGCGGGCCCGATGAGGGCCGACGTACGCCGTACGTCATAGTGGAGGGCATGGTCGCCGAGGACAGTCGCTTACGTTACGCCTGGCGCGTGTGCGCGGTCACCAGCCTGGGGCTCGTCCTCATCGGCATCGCCGGCAGCACGCTCAACGTCGCGCTCCCGGCGGTCGTGCGGCACTTCCACGCCAGCGCGCTGGAGTCCGGCTGGATCCTGCTGGCGTTCCTGCTGGTCAACACCGCTTCGCTGGTGTTCTTCGGCCGGGTGGCCGACCTGCTCGGCAGACGGGAGGTGTATCTGGCGGGGTTCGCGCTGTTCACGGTGGCCTCGCTGCTGGCCGGGCTGTCGCCGGGCGTGTGGTTCCTGATCGCGATGCGCGTGCTGCAGGCGGTCGGAGCGGCGATGATCCTCGCGAACGGCACAGTGATCATCACGGACGCGTTCCCGCCCGACCGGCTCAGCCAGGGCATGGGCGTCTACATCGGCACGCTGTCGGTGGCGCAGCTGGCCGGACCCACGCTGGGCGGCCTGATCGCGGAGACGGCCGGCTGGCAGTGGATCTTCTGGGTGAACGTGCCGGCCGGGCTGGTCGCGTTCGGCGTGGGCGCGGCGATCTTACGCAGGATGCCGAAGAGGCCGAAGGAGCCGGTGGACGCGCTGGGCAACGTGCTGTTGTTCGCGGCGCTGTCGGCGGCGCTGCTGGCGCTGTCGGAGGCGGGCTCTGGCGGGCTGTCCAGCCCCGTGGTGCTGGCCGGCGCCGGGGTCTTCCTGGTGCTGCTGCCGCTGATCGCGCTGGCCGAGCGCCGCTCTGCCAACCCGGTGCTGGACTTGCGGCTCTTCGCCGGGCGGCTGCTGGCGTACGCGAACCTGGCCTCGTTCTGCAACGCCCTGGCGCGCTCGGCGCTGATCCTGGTGGTGGCGCTGTACTTCCAGGCGGCGAGGGGGCTGGACGCGTTCGCGGCGGGGCTGAGCGTGCTGCCCGTGCCCGTCGGGATCGGCCTGGCCTCGCCGATCACGGGGGTGCTGGGGCGGAGGGTGTCGCCGTACGCGCTGTCCATCGGCGGCGCGTCGATGAGCGCTCTGGGGCTCGGCACGCTGATGCTGACGGCCGATCCCGCCACGCCGTACTGGGTGATCGGGATCGGGCTGTTCGTGGCGGGCTGCGGCAGCGGAACGTTCCTGACCGGCAACACCACCCAGGTCATGCGGGCGCTGCCGAGCGGGAGCCTCGGGGTGGTCAACGGCTTCCGCGTCATGATCATGAACATCGGCATCGTGATCAGCGTCGGCCTGTCACTCAGCGTCCTGACCAGCTCCGTCGGACCCTCGCTGCGGGCCCAGGTGTACGCCGGGACGCTGTCCACGCTGTCGCCGGTGGCGGTGGGGCAGCTGATGGAGGGGTTCCAGCGGACGTACGCGGTGCTCTTCGCGGTCGCGCTGACCGGTGCCGTTCTTGCGAGCCTCGCCCGACCATGTGTTACAAAATGTGTTACACTTTAGCTATGGGAGTACTCAACGTACGCACTGATGAAGCGATGGAGACGGCTCTCCGCGCCCTGGCGGGCGAGACCAGAAGCCGCTCCGAGGCGGTTCGCTACGCCATCCTCCACACTTACAAGGAGATGCTGCTCCGGCAGGCATCGGCCGATGCTGATCGACTGCGGAACGACCCGGACGACCAGGCCGAGATGCTCGCGATCCAGCGCTTCATGGGCGTAGTGGAGTGATATTCCGAGGCGCAATCTATGAGATCAAAGCACTTCCGGGGACTCGCGATCATGAGCAACAGGGCCGCCGCTACGCAGTGATCATCCAGTCGGATCACTTCGCCACCAGCACGGTCACTGTCGCCATGACCTCGTCAAGCGCCGGACCTGCGATCTATCGCCCGGAGATCGAGTTCAACGGCACGAAATCGCGCATTCTGACGGACCAGATCTATTCCGTGTCGCCGTCGAGGCTCGGCGATTTCAAGGGCGCGCTCGAAGCACACGAAACCGCAGAACTCGATCGCGCCCTGATGCTGAAACTCGGCCTCATCTGAGGGCGGCGGCCAGCCTGGACTCCACGTCGCGGTAGCGGGTGACCGGGATGAGGTGCACGCCCGCGAAGGCACCGGACTCGCGCAGGGCGAGAACCTGCTCGCAGGCCGCCTCTACCCCCGCCATGCGGTCGGCGGTCACCCTCCGGATCAGGTCCTCCGGCAGGTCGATGTCCGGGATCGTGCTCGCCAGCATGCGGGCGTGGCGCTCGCTGGCCAGGACCATGACGCCCGCGTAGACCGGCACGTCGACCGGGTGGGCGTCGCGCCAGCGCAGCTGCGCCTCCAGCGAGAAGCCGACCTGGAGGAACAGGAAGTCGGCCGCGCGCTTCCACGCGGGCAGCGAACGCATCGAGGCCGCCGCGCCCAGGCGGAAACCCGGGGAGAACTCGCGAGCCTCCTCGATCATCGAGCGCACGGTGAGGTCGCTCGTGCGGTTGCCGCTGGTCGGCTTGTCGCCGTAGACGAAGAGGAACTGCTCCACTCCGTACGCCGCCGCCGTCAGCAGGTCGCGCCGGAAGCCGAGCAGATTGCGGTCGCGCGAGTTGAGACAGGCGATGCCGCGCCCGCCCATCGCCTCGACCTCGTGGGCCACCGCCACGCTCGACACGGTCGCGCGGCCGATGTGGTTGTCGGGGATGAGGAACGAGTGGGCGATCTTGCTCATCGTGCCGATCTGGTGCCTGACGTGCTTGAGGTCGGGCTTGGTGGGCGGTTCGATCTCGCAGATCAGCTCAAAGGTCACGAGCACGACCCTAACGTCTGGCCGCCAGCGCCTCTATGCCGCTGAGCACGAGCTCGACGCCGAACGTGTCGTACAGCCCCGCGTCCATCCCACCGACCAGCGGGGCGGCCATCTCCACCAGGTACGGATACTTCTCGGCGGGCAACGACTGCAGGCCCGCCCGCTTGGCCCGGACGATGTGCTCCTCGCCGGGCCGGACGTGCACGGGAGCGTCGGCGATGGCGATGGCGCTCTGCAGCAGGTATTTGCTGATCAGGCAGCTCTCCTCCACACCGAACCCCGCCGTGCGGGCCAGCCCCAGCGCCTGGTCCCAGACGGCCAGATAGTTCGACACCGCGATCACGTCGACCTGCTCGAACACGTGCTTGGCGCATGGATGCACGCGCAGCGTCCCGACGAGGCCCACCACGAGGTCGCGCAGCTGCTCCTGCCACGGGCGATCGTCGGCCGGCTTGGGTGCGAAGCCGGCGATCAGGTGGTCGGCCATGCCGACGAGCAGCATCTCCTTGTTCTTGTAGTGCCAGTAGAGGGCCATCGGGGTCACGCCCAGGTCGGTGGCCAGGCGCCGGATCGTCACGGCGTCGAGCCCTTCGGCGTCGCCGATCTCCAGTGCCCGCTCCGCGATCGCCTGCGCGGTCAGTTTTCCCATCACGGTTGACAACTATACGCCGTACAAGTTCAACTATACGACGTACAAGTACGGCGTATAGGAGGAAATTTCGTGAGATGGTGGGCGCTGGTCGCGGTGACCTTGGGCACCTTCATGACCTACTTGGACAACAACGTGGGCAACGTCGCGTTGCCGACGATCCAGCGGGAGCTCGGGCTGACGATCTCCGGGCTTGAGTGGATCGTGAGCTCGTACATCCTGGTCTTCGCCGGGCTCATGCTGGTCGGCGGCCGGCTCGCGGACGTGTTCGGGGCCCGCAGGGTGTTCCTCGGCGGGTTGGCCGTCTTCACGCTGTCCTCACTGGCCGCCGGGCTGGCCGGGTCGGGAGCGACCTTGATCGCGGCGCGGGCCACGCAGGGCGTCGGGGCGGCGCTGCTCACGCCCACCGCGCTGACGCTGATCACCCAGATCTTCCCCGACCCGGGCGAGCGCGGGCGGGCCGTGGGCATCTGGAGCGCCGCCGGGGCGCTTTCCATGGCGCTCGGGCCGATCACGGGCGGCTTCATCAGCCAGAACCTGCACTGGGGCTGGATCTACCTGATCAACGTCCCGATCGGGGTGGTGACCTTCGGCCTGGGGATGTGGGCGGTCAGACCCGCCTTCACCCGCGTACGGCACCGCATCGACCTGCCCGGCCTGGCCACCTCCGCCCTCGCCCTGTTCGCCCTGACCTACGCGCTCATCGAAGGCGAGGGCGCCGGCTGGACCTCGCCGGAGATCCTGGCCGCGTTCGGCGTGTTCGGGGCGGCGGCCGTGGCGTTCGTGCTGGTCGAGGCGCGGGCCGCCGAGCCGATGATCGCGATGTCGCTGTTCAGGGCCAAGGTGTTCACCGGCGGGCTGCTCACCAGCGGCATCTGGTCGTTCGGCGTCTTCGGGATCTACTTCTTCAGCGCTCTGTGGCTGCAGAACGTGCTCGGCTTCTCCCCCACCCAGGCGGGCGCGGCGTTCGTACCGATGGCCCTGGTCATGGCCGTGATCGCGATGTTGTCGCAGCGGATCAGCGCGCGCATCGGCATCGGCCCCACGGTGGCGCTCGGCATGGCGCTCATGGGGACGGCGATCTACCTGCTCTCCGGACTGGGCGCCGACGCCGACTACGCGGACGTGGCGCCCTGGTTCCTGCTGTACGGGCTGGGCGGCGGCATGCTGGTGCCCCTGACGGCCGCGATCCTCGGCGGCATGCCCAAGGGCAGGTCCGGCGTGGCCTCGGGCGTCCTGAACGTGTCACGCGAGGTGTTCGGGCTGCTCGGCGTCACCGTGCTGGGCGCGATCCTGAGCTCCAGGCAGGGCGGCAGCGACCAGCCGCCGCTGCTCGCCTTCCTGGACGCTTACCAGTTCACCCTGGTCATCGCGGCCGTCGTGGTGCTGGCGGCGATCCCGGTCGCGCTCTACTCGTTGCGAGGGAGCGCCGTCGCCTGGAGGAGCGGCGGGAGCGAAGCGACCAGAGCGGGGGAAGGCGACGGCATCGAGGGCGACCGAGCCCGCCTCACGAAGTGAGGCTATGAACACAGCCTCAGGCCGCCGCTACCGTGGGCTCGTCGAACTGAGTGCGGTACAGCTCCTCGTAGCGGCCTCCGGCGGCGAGCAGGTCGGCGTGCGTGCCGCGCTCGACCACGCGGCCGTCCTCGATCACCAGGATGAGGTCGGCGGCGCGGACCGTGGAGAGCCGGTGCGCGATCACCACGGCGGTCCGGCCTTCGAGCGCCTCCCCGAGCGCCGCCTGCACGGCCGCCTCGGAGGTGGAGTCGAGCGCCGCCGTGGCCTCGTCCAGGATCACCACCCTGGGCCTGGCCAGCAGCAGCCGGGCGATCGTCAGCCGCTGCCGCTCGCCGCCCGACAGGCGGTAGCCGCGCTCGCCCACCACCGTGTCGAGCCCGTCGGGCAGCGACTCGATCAGGGCGGCCAGCCTGGCCCTGGTGAGGGCGTCCCAGAGCTCCTCCTCGCTCGCCTCGGGCCTGGCCAGCAGCAGGTTGGCCCTGATCGTGTCGTGGAACAGGTGGCCGTCCTGGGTGACCATGCCGAGCGTGTCGCGGATCGAGTCGGCGGTCAGGTCGCGTACGTCCACGCCGCCGAGGCGTACCGCGCCCGAGTCGACGTCGTAAAGCCTGGGCAGGAGCTGCGCGATCGTGGACTTGCCCGCGCCGGACGAGCCGACCAGCGCCACCATCTGGCCGGGCTCGGCCTTGAACGAGACGCCGTGCAGCACGTCGACGCCGCCGCGCGAGTCGAGCGTGGCGACCTCCTCCAGCGAGGCGAGCGAGACCTTGTCGGCCGAGGGGTAGGCGAAGCGCACGTCGTCGAACTCGACCGGCACCGGGCCGTCCGGCACCTCGCGGGCGCCGGGCCTGTCCTGGATGAGCGGCTTGAGATCGAGGACCTCGAAGACGCGCTCGAAGCTGACGACCGCGCTCATGACGTCCACGCGGGCGCTGGCCAGCGCGGTCAGGGGCGCGTAGAGGCGGGTGAGCAGCATGGCCATCGACACGACCGCGCCGGGCGCGAGCTGGTCGCGCAGGGCGTAGAAGCCGCCGAGCCCGTACACCAGTGCCAGGGCGAGCGCGGAGACCAGCGTCAGCGCGGTGACGAAGGCCGACTGGGTCATGGCCGAGCGCACCCCGATGTCGCGCACCCGCCTGGCCCTGCGCGCGAACTCGGACGACTCGTGCGCGGGCCGGCCGAACAGCTTCACCAGCGTCGCGCCGGGCGCCGAGAAGCGCTCGGTCATCTGCGTGCCCATGGCCGCGTTGTGGTCGGCCGCCTCGCGCCGGAGCCTCGCGATCCTCGTGCCCATCCGCCGGGCGGGCAGCAGGAACACCGGGAGCAGCAGCAGCGCGAGCAGCGTGATCTGCCAGGAGATGCCGATCATCGCGATGAGCGTCAGCACAAGCGTCACGACGTTGCCCGCCACGCTGGACAGGGTGTCGGTGAAGGCCCGCTGCGCCCCGATCACGTCGTTGTTCAGGCGGCTGACCAGCGCTCCGGTACGGGTTCTCATGAAGAACGCGATCGGCATCTTCTGCACGTGGTCGAAGACGGCCGTACGCAGGTCGAGGATCAGGTCCTCGCCCAGGCCCGCCGACAACCACCGGTTCAGCAGCCCGAGCCCCGCCTCGGCGAGCGCCAGTCCCGCGATCGCCAGCGCCACCACGACGACCACGTCCAGGGGCTCGCCCTGGAAGATCGCGTCCACCACCCGGCCCGCGAGCAGCGGGGATCCCACCGCTAATCCCGCCATCACCACGCTGAGCAGCAGGAACAGAGTGATTCTTCGGCGGTGCGGCCGGGCGAAGCCGCCGATACGACGGAGCGTCGCCCTGGTGACAGGGCGACGCTCCTTCTGGTTGTTCATCGAGTACAGCTGGTGCCAGGCGGTCGTCTCCATGCTCATGGCATGGAACGGTATTGCCTCAAGTTAACTTGAGGTCAAGCGCCGATCTTCTTGCCCTGGCCGTGCCAGACCACGGCGACCGACGGGCGCGGCTGGGTGCCGTCGGGCCAGCGGCTGGAGGGGTTCTCCGGGCTGGCGCCGTCGGTCTCGCCCGGGTGCTGCACCGCCACGAACACGCTGCGCTGGTCCTGGGTGACCAGCGGGCCACAGGTCTCCGCCCCGACCGGGACGGTGAGGAACTGGCGCAGGTGGCCGCGCTCCCGTCCCCGCACCGGCATCACGAACATGCCGTCGTTGCTGCCGAGCTGGTTGCCGTCCGTGGAGATCCACAGGTTGCCGTCCCTGTCGAACGTCACGTTGTCCGGGCACGAGATCGGCGAGACCTTGGTCTTGTCGTAGCCGGCGAAGTAGGTGGTGGCGTCGTTCGGGTCGCCGCAGACCAGCGGGAGCGACCAGGCGAACGTCTTCTCGCCCGCGTCGTTCCGCTTCTCGACGATCTCGAGGACGTGGCCGTGCTTGTTCGACGGGCGCGGGTTGGCCTCGTCCACCTGGGCCGCGGTGCGGTTGGTGTTGTTGGTCAGCGCCACGTACACGCCGCCGGTGACGGGGTTGCGCTCCATGTCCTCCGGGCGGTCCATCTTGGTCGCGCCCACCTTGTCGGCGGCCACGCGCGTGTAGACGAGGACCTCGGCGGCGGTCATGCCGGCCACGAACGACTTGTCGCCGGAGACCAGCGGGATCCACTCACCCGAGCCGTCGAACTCGCCGTCGGAGGGCAGCTTGCCGCTCCCGTCGATCTCGGTCTTCGGGCTGTCGCCGGTGAACTTGGCCACGTACAGGGTGCCCTCGTCCAGCAGCGTCCGGTTGTGCCGGTCGAAGCCCGGGATGTAGCGGTCCTTCGAGACGAACTTGTAGATGTACTCGAAGCGCGAGTCGTCACCCATGTACACGACCAGGCGGCCGTCGCGGGCCAGCGTCGTGTTGGCGGCCTCGTGCTTGAACCGGCCGAGCGCGGTCCGCTTGATCGGCGTGGAGTCCGGGTCGAACGGGTCGATCTCCACGATCCAGCCGAACCTGTTGGCCTCGTTCGGGTGCTTGGCCAGGTCGAAGCGCTCCTCGACCCGGTCGAACCTGCGGTTGCCGGACGGCGTGCCGGTGGTGATCGTGTAGCGGGAGATGTACGGCTTCTGCGCCGCGGGCACCTTGTCGCCGTTGACGAAGTACTGGTCGATGTTCTCCTCGGCGGTCAGCACGGTGCCCCACGGGGTGGTGCCGCCCGAGCAGTTGTTCAGCATGCCGATGGGCTTGCGGCCCGCGGGGTCGGCGGCCGTCTTGAGCAGGTCGCTGCCGGCCGCGGGGCCGGAGAAGGTCATGGGGGTCTGAGCGGTGATGCGGCGGTTGTAGCGGCGGCGTCCCTTGGTGACCAGCTTCCACTCGCCGGCGCCGTTCGCCCGCTCGATCTCCACGACCGAGCCGCCGTGCGCGGCCAGCCCGATCTTGATCTGCTCCTCGGTCGCGGCGGCGCCGCCGGTGTAACCGCGGAACATCAGGCTCTCGTCGGTGTACTCGTGGTTCACCCAGAGCAGGGCGCGGTCGCGGCCCATCGGGAAGAGCGTGACGTAGTCGCAGTTGTAGCCGAACTGCCTGTTCTGCGCGTCGGCGCTCTGGTTGTCGAAGTCGAACGCGGGCGCGTCGGGCAGCACGGGGTCGCCCCAGCGCACGACCACGGACGAGCGGTAGCCGTCGGGGATGGTCAGAGCGTCATCGGTGTTCGGCTTCACCGGGGTGAAGCGGATGTCGCCGGTCTGCCGGCCCCTGGCCGCGGCCGCCGTCTCCGGCTCGTCGGCCATGGCCGGCGCGGCCCCCGCGATACCGGCGCCGGCCACGAGGGCGCCGAGCGCGCCGGCGCGCAGCACGCCGCGCCGCGACAGCGCCTCCTTCACCACATCGCCGAAGTAGGCGTTGGCAGTGGTGTTGGCCACGTCATGCGCGCACGCGTTGCCGCAGCGGAACTGACAGGTCAGCGCGGAGCGACCGCCTTTGTGCGGGGTCGAGAGCAACGGCAGCAGCCGGCGCCCCGCGTTGGGGTTCGCCACAGGTCCTCCATCTTTGTGCGCGGTTGTACCGCCGGGAGGTTACGGTTACCGGCGAAACTTGAGGTGAACGACGACCTCCGTCTTGATGAACGCTTCCAGGGAGACAATGGTGGGGTGCCACCACGCAAACCGGATCAGGAAAAGCTGAGATCAGCGCTCGACGGCCAACTCGTCGCCCTGGACGAGCCTCCCTACGACGGCCCCGCGTCATCGCTCCCCGACGCGCTCGTGGCCGCCGTGCTGGCCGCCTACGACCGCGGGATCCAGCCCGAGCGCGACGCGGCCAGGCAGGCGGTGCGCTATCTGCTCGACCGGCTGGCGACCGCCGCGCCGGGCAGGACCGTCGAGGTACGCGTCCCGCCCTACGCCGCCGTCCAGGCCATCGAGGGCCCCCGCCACACCCGGGGCACGCCGCCGAATGTGGTGGAGACGGACGGGCGCACCTGGATCGAGCTGGCCCTGGGCCGGCTGACCTGGGCAGAGGCCATGGCGAAAGGCCTGGTCTCGGCCAGCGGGGCGCGGGCGGACCTGTCGGAGCATCTGCCGCTCTAGCGGTTACCGGTCATCCAGGGGAACTTCTGCTCGAAGCACCTGTCGGCGAGCTGGCCCGGCAACTGCGCGCATTCCTGGACCACGTTCCAGAACCAGATGGCCACGATCGCGAAGAGGACGAGCGAGAGCGCGCTGATCACGATTCCTGCTATGGCGCGGCCCTTGCCGGCGCGCTTGGCGAGCGCCACGCAGCCGAAGACGATCGACAGGATGGCGGTGATCAGGCCGGTGAAGCAGACGAACACCAGGAACGGGCTGGCCACGCCGAGCACCAGCGACGCGGTGGCCAGGCCGCTGCCCGGCTGTGCCTGCTGGTACGGGGCGCCGTAGGGCGCTCCCGCGGGTGGCGGGCCGTAGCCGGGCGGGCCGCCGTACGGGCTGGAGGGCATGGTGCCGGGGACGGTCGGCTGCTGCTCCTGCGGCGCGCCGTACGCGCCGTGGTACGGCTCTCCGCCGGGCGTGCCCTGGCCGGGCGGCGGACCTCCCCCTGGCGGCGGAGTGACGCCCCCGGGCGGGGTCGCGCCGGACGGCGCGCCTTGTCCCGGTGGGGTGAAGGACGGCTGCTCGCCCTCCTCGTAGCGCGACGGCGTCGGCTTGCCCGGCGCCTCCCCCTCGCCGGGCGCGCCTCCCCAGCCGGGGTACGCCGGCGTGGCCCCGGGGACCGGGAACGCCTGGGTCTTCTCGGCGTCGCCACCGACGGGCGGCGGGGTCTCGGGCGAGGTCGGCAGATCGGGATGGGTCGGCTCACCGCCCGGCCTCGGCTCGTGCGTCGGCGGCACGTCAGGCGGCGGGACCACGGGCGGCACGGGAGCGATCGGCTCCTCACCCTCCCCAGGACGCTCCTCACCCTGGCCAGGACGCTCTCCGCCCTCCCCAGGACGCTCGTCCTCAGAAGGCTCCCCCTCGCGCCACCAGTCGGGCGCGTGCTGGCCGGGCTCTTCCTCTTCCCGACGGCCTTCGCTCGGGTCCTGCCCCGGGCGGGGCTCGTTCGGGTCCCCAGATGTGGTCACGTCTGCGTCTCCCCGACGGGTCTGCATGCCGGATACTTCACCCTTTCGCGGAGGGGGTCGGCTAAACCAGGCGACACGGTAAAAGGCCGCCCATACTTGCGTCTTCATCCGCCAAAACGGCAGGCGACGGCCGTGCGCCTGGGCCTGGGATCCGCCGCGAACCACAGCCGCTGATATCGCACCCGGGTGTGCGAGCACAGAAGCCGTCAACCTAGACTGAGGCATGTGCTGAAGGGCGACGGCCGGCTCGGCCATGACCTGGACCCCCATGACCGCGCTCCCAAGGACGCCTGTGGCGTCTTCGGCGTCTGGGCTCCGGGCGAGGAAGTTTCCAAACTCACCTACTACGGGCTGTACGCGTTGCAGCACCGCGGCCAGGAGTCCGCGGGCATCGCGGTCAGCGAGGGCAGCCGTATTCTCGTCTACAAGGACATGGGCCTGGTCTCCCAGGTCTTCGACGAGTCGGTGCTCGGCACCCTCCGCGGCCACCTGGCCATCGGCCACTGCCGCTACTCCACCACCGGGTCGAGCGTGTGGGAGAACGCGCAGCCCACGCTGAGCTCCACCGAGGTCGGCGGGCTCGCGCTCGCCCACAACGGCAACCTCATCAACACCCCCGAGCTGGCCCAGCGCCTGGCTCCGGGCTCCATCCGCGCGACGACCGACACCGAGGTCCTGACCACGCTGCTCGCGCAGGACCGCAGCCGTTCCGTCGAGGACACGGCGGCGGAGCTGCTGCCGCAGGTCAAGGGCGCCTACTCGCTCGTGTTCATGGACGAGAAGACGCTCTACGCCGCCCGCGACCCGCAGGGCATCCGCCCCCTGGTCCTGGGCCGGCTGGAGCGGGGCTGGGTGGTGGCCTCCGAGACGGCCGCGCTCGACATCGTGGGCGCCACGTTCATCCGCGAGATCGACCCGGGCGAGCTGCTCACCATCGACGAGAGCGGCGTCAGGTCGCGCAAGTTCGCCCTGGCCGAGCCGAAGGGCTGCCTCTTCGAGTACGTCTACCTCGCCCGCCCCGACACCACCATCGCCGGGCGTGGCGTGCAGGTCACCCGGGTCGAGGTCGGCCGCGTGCTGGCCCGCGAGCACCCGGTCGAGGCCGACCTGGTCATCCCCACGCCGGAGTCCGGCACCCCGGCCGCCGTGGGCTACGCCCAGGAGAGCGGGATCCCGTACGGGCAGGGGCTGGTCAAGAACTCCTACGTGGGCCGCACGTTCATCCAGCCCTCGCAGACCATCCGCCAGCTCGGCATCCGGCTGAAGCTCAACCCGCTGCGCGAGGTGGTCGAGGGCAAGCGGCTGGTGGTCGTGGACGACTCGATCGTGCGCGGCAACACGCAGCGGGCCATCGTCCGCATGCTGCGCGAGGCCGGCGCGCGGGAGGTGCACGTACGCATCTCCTCGCCGCCCGTGGCCTGGCCGTGC
Organism: Nonomuraea sp. B19D2; assembly: GCF_040137845.1. Classification (NCBI taxonomy): domain Bacteria; kingdom Bacillati; phylum Actinomycetota; class Actinomycetes; order Streptosporangiales; family Streptosporangiaceae; genus Nonomuraea; species Nonomuraea sp. B19D2. The sequence continues at coordinate 36,755 of NZ_JBEFAK010000029.1, forward strand.
TTCTACGGCATCGACTTCGCCACCAGGGCGGAGCTGATCGCGGGGTCGCTGACCGTCGAGGAGATCCGGGCCTCGCTCGGCGCCGACACGCTCGGCTACATCTCCCTGGAGGGCCTGACCAAGGCCACCACCATCCCCGCGGAGCGCCTGTGCAGGGCCTGCTTCGACGGCTCCTACCCCATTCCCATCGACCAGGACAATGTGGGCAAGTTCGTGCTGGAGAGCAAAGCGTGAGTACGTATGAGGCCGCCGGCGTGGACATCGCCGCAGGTGAGCGCGCCGTCGACCTGATGAAGGACAAGGTGGCCGCCTCGCGGCGGCCCGAGGTCGTCGACGACGCCAGCGGGTTCGCCGGGCTGTTCGACGCCTCGGCGCTGCTGCGCTACCGGCGGCCACTGCTCGCCACCTCCACCGACGGCGTGGGCACCAAGGTCATGATCGCCCAGCGGTACGGCAAGCACGACACGATCGGCATCGACCTGGTCGGCATGGTCCTCGACGACCTGGTGGTGTGCGGGGCCGAGCCGCTGTTCATGACCGATTACATCGCCTGCGGGAAGGTGGTGCCCGAGCGCGTCGCCGAGATCGTCGGCGGCGTGGCCGAGGGGTGCCGCCTGGCGGGAGCCGCGCTGGTGGGCGGCGAGACGGCCGAGCACCCGGGGGCGATGGGGCCGGACGAGTACGACCTGGCCGGGGCCGGCACGGGCGTGGTCGAGGCCGACGCCATGCTGGGGCCCTCGCGGGTCCAGGCGGGCGACGCCGTGCTGGGGCTGGCCTCCTCCGGAATCCATTCGAACGGCTACTCGCTGGTGCGCCACGTGCTGCGCGAGGCCGCGCTCTCCCTCGACGCGGTGCTGCCCGAGCTGGGGCGGCCGCTGGGCGAGGAGCTGCTCGAGCCCACCCGGATCTACTCGCTCCACTGCCTGGAGCTGGCCAAGGCCGTCGACGTGCACGCCTACGCGCACATCACGGGCGGCGGCATCGAGGGCAACCTGTCGCGCTCGCTGCCGGGGCAGCTGGACGCCCTGCTGGACCGGTCCTCGTGGACCCCGCCGGCCGTCTTCGGCGTGCTGGCCGGGCACGGCGACATCGCGCAGGCGGACCTGGACCGCACGTTCAACCTCGGGGTGGGGATGGCGGCCGTGGTGGCCGCCGACTCCGCGGACGAGGCCGTCCGGGTGCTCGCAGCCCGTGGCGTGGACGCCTGGGTGATGGGTGAGATCGTCCCAGGGAACGGACGGGCGCGCTACCGGTAAAGCGAGCTGAGCCCCCGGCCCATCGATGGGCGGGGGCTCAACACGTGAAGAACGACCACGTGACGAAAGCCCCACGGTTGCCCGTAGGGCCCGACGAGCATGGACGAAGATCCGGCGCGGCCCCGCGCCAGATCTTCGTCACATCAACCAGAAGGACGGCTACCTACGACCGGAAGGACGGCCATCGTCGTCGTCTCCGGCGCCGTAGTCATCGGCGTAATCGGCATAGCGATCCGCCAGCTCATAGTTGAGGTCGTCGGCGTCGTCACTGCGGCTGGAGTCTCCGACCCCGAGTTCGTCGCGAAGACGGTCAAGATCCGTGCCACCGCTGTTGTACTTCAGCTGGCGAGCAACCTTGACCTGCTTGGCCTTTGCTCGGCCGCGCCCCATTGGCTCGACCCCCTCGTGTGGGGTCGTCCCCGACCCCTCGTCGCTAACGCACCACACACTGACGCCGCTCTCTTTGGGCGTCAGCCTATCGTTCGCCTATTACCGTACCTGTTTTGTGCCCAGCTCGGTACGCCGTATGGGCGCGGGGCGTCAGCGGCCCAGCCAAATGCCCCGAATACGCCCGACTTCCGACATTCTGCGCTCGGCTAGCCTATCCGCTGCGACGGCGGGAGGAACGCCCTCATCGGCCGCGATTCGGAAGATCTTCAGAGTCGTGTCATAGATCTGGGTCGCCTTCGACCTGGCTCTCTCCATGTCGAAGCCCTCGATCTCGTCCGCGACCTGGATCACACCCCCGGCGTTGACGACGTAGTCGGGCGCGTACAGGATGCCGCGCTCGGCGAGCTGCTTCTCCACGCCGGGATGGGCGAGCTGGTTGTTGGCCGCGCCGCAGACGATCTTCGCCCGGAGCCTGGCGACCATGGCGTCGTCGAGGACGCCCCCCAGCGCGCACGGCGAGAACACGTCGATGTCGGACGCGGTCAGCTCCGCCACGTCGGCCACCACGTCCACCTCCGGCCTGCGCTGGCGCACCCGCTCGACCGCCTTGGGATCGACGTCGCAGATCACCACCTCGGCGCCGTCTTCGCGCAGGAGCTCGACCAGGCGGTGGCCCACCTTGCCGACCCCTTCGACGCCGACCCGCCTGCCGTGCAGCGACGGCGTGCCGTACGCGCGCTCGGCCGAGGCCCGCATGCCCTGGAACACGCCGAAGGCCGTGAGGATGGAGGAATCACCCGCCCCGCCGTGCGCCTGGGTGCGGCCGGTCACGAAGCGGGACTCGCGGGCGACGACGTCCATGTCCTCGCTGTAGGTCCCCACGTCGCATGCTGTGATGTAGCGGCCGCCGAGCGACTGCACGAACCGCCCGTACGCGCGCAGCAGCGCCTCGCTCTTGTCGCGGGCCGGGTCGCCGATGATGACGGCCTTGCCGCCGCCCAGGTCGAGGCCGGCCAGCGCGTTCTTGTAGGCCATGCCTTTGGCGAGGTTGAGCACGTCGGCCAGGGCCGCGCTCTCGCTCTCGTACGGGTAGAACCGCGTGCCCCCCAGGGCCGGGCCCAGCGCCGTGTTGTGGATGGCGATGATGGCACGCAGGCCGCTCTGCTCGTCGGCGCAGAACACGACCTGCTCGTGGACGTCCTTGTGGGACGAGCCGAAGACGTCGGTCACTGTGGTGACTCCCTGTCCGGTCCGCCGCACCTTTGCGACGGAGATCACGTCTCAGCGTAGTAAGCCTCAACGGTGCACGCAGGTTCGCTTCGTGACACGATGCCTCCGTGCTGCCCTATGCCGCCTACCTCCGCGTCTATGAGCCACTGACCGCGTTCGCCGAGTCCGAGCGCAAGGTGTGGGCCGACTACGCCGACTCACGTGACCGCCCGCGACGCGCGAACGCGCTCAATGCGGAGCACGACGAGTCGGTGATGCGCCTCCTCGGCATGCCCCCTCAACCCGTTCCCGCCCAGGAGAGCCCCAACGCCTATCTGAGGCGCGTTGAGGACCGTCTATACGTATGCCCTTGGCAAACCCGTCTGCGCTCGTGGCTGGCCTTCTCAAGGCTGCGTGGCACCACTCCCGCGAAACTGATGGACCGCCTCGTGCCCAAGGCGATCGCGGAACAGACCGCGGACGACTTCGACCGGTACAAACGGCAGGCCGGTTCGTCCGCGTTGCGCACCCACATTCGCACCACGGCGTGGCATGTGCCGCCATCGTGGTTCGTGCCGTTTGATGGGAACGAGCGCTGGCTGGTGCTCGGTTCCTCCACTCCTGGACAGGACGTGACGACGACTACCGGACGTAACTTGATCTACGTCACCTCCATGGCGCAGGCCAGGAGGCGGACGGCTCGCGCGCTCGGCGTGCTGCGCAGGCACCTGGGGGATGTCGCGGCCAACTTCGACGTGGAGGACGTCGCCAGGTGGCTGGAGGAGTTCCATCCCCACTCCCTGGTCGAGCTCGACTACGGCGGGCTCGTTCGCCTCATGGACGATGACGCTCTGCAGGCGGACCAGTCGGTCGCCGAGCTGGCGGCCGCTCTCACGGGCCTGGACACGGGTCAAGAAGAACTTGCCTACGCCATGTACCAGAGGGTGATCCTCCGGTGGAAGTCAATGCAACAGCTGGAATCTGCCAACTGAGGCCCAATACGACCGTCTGACCTGCATGAGTAGGTCACGTCTCGCGGCTGCTCTCTTCTGCGAACTGAGTAGTTTGCCGTTTTCACTGCGATACCACGAACCGTGTCGCTAGAATCACCGAGCGTGACATCCCCATGGGGGCGGGCAGTTGGGTCAAAGAAGGGCTCGCCAATCGCTCTGCGTGGCGGTATGGTCACATCGGGTGATGCCGCATATGGCTCGGAAAAGCCGCACGCTCTGCGCCATAGGGGGACATCCGTGACACGCGCAAAGGCAGTCACAGGATCGCTAAGCCGGTCCACACGGAGGAGAGGCCGCACAAATGTCAGCTCGTACACCCGAGGCCGAGCCACTGCTCACGCCCGCCGAGGTCGCGACCATGTTCAGGGTCGACCCCAAGACCGTTACGCGGTGGGCAAAGGCGGGTAAGTTGACGTCGATTCGCACCCTCGGCGGTCATCGGCGTTACCGGGAGACCGAGGTCCGGGCACTGCTCGCGGGCATTCCGCAGCAGCGCTCGGAGTGAATGAGGGGTCGTCACGAACCTCAGGGGGGTTTGGTGAGCCAGGCCGACGGCCTGGTCCACCACTGTGACGACAACGTCGCACGGGAGAGGTGGCGCCGCCCGCCCGGCGCCATTCTTCTCGCTACACCAAGCGTTCGAGCAGCCTGGCCACGTCGCCGTCGTGCGCGGCGGCCACGCGGAGCAGCGCGACCATGTGATCGACGAGCAGCTTCTCCAGCGTCGGCCGTTCGATGTCGCGATGCTCGAGCCAGTCGAGGCCGGACGTCTCCACTGAGGCGATCCACGACCGCAGGGTCATGCGGAGCACCGGGCTCGGCTCGTCGACGTTCATCTGCTTCTGGATCAGGCGGAAGAGGCGCTGGCGCACACCGTCGACGATCTCCCCGATCTCGCCCGCCCTGTTGGCGGGGCCGCCACGCAGCAACGCGGCGAAACCGGTCGCGTGCTCCTCGACGAAGTCGAAGTAGCGTCTGAGCCCCGAGGCCAGCTCGTCGAGCGGCCTGCCGCCCTCTTGGGGACGCAGCCGGGACTCCAGCTGCTCCGCCGCGCTCCTCAGCGCGGCCACATAGAGCTCCTGTTTGCCGCCGAAGTAGTGGTAGACCAGGGCCCGCGAAGCTCCTGCCGCGGAGGCCACGTCGTCGATCGAGACGTCTTCCGCGTCACGGGTGCTGAACAGCTCGAGCGCGGCCGCCATCAGCTCCTCGCGACGCCGGTCGACGCTGAGCCTGCGCCGCGCCGGCCGTGCCGTCTCGGCTGACTTCCCGGGTGTCACACCTGCACAGTAGCCGACGCCATGCCATCGGCTGACGTGTGGATATCCGGTCAATATCGGCATCCCTGCGGCAATCAGTGACGGAGGCCGTACCCTGCGGCTAACTCGATCGTTTGGTCAGACAGGTGCCCATATCCGCATCGCGGGGGAGACACATGTCAGGACCGCCCGTCAACACTTCAACCATTACTGAGCTCAGAGAGGTAGACACGCTGCCTCGGCCCAGACCGACCATTCGCAACGTCGCCGAACGAGCCGGCGTCTCGAAATCGCTGGTCTCTCTCGTACTGCGCGGATCCCCGCACGTGAGCGAGCACCGGCGCCAGGCCGTGCTGCAGGCCGCCCGCGAACTCGGCTACCGGCCGAACGCGGTCGCGCGGAGCCTGGTGGAAGGCCGTACGCATCTGGTGGGCGCGCTCGTCGCCGACCTGCACAATCCGTTCTACGCCGAGTTCCTCGACGGCCTGCAGGAGAGCCTGCACGGCGACGGGCTGCGCATGCTCATCGGGAACAGCCAGTGGGACCCGGCCTTCGAGGACGAGGCCGTCGAGGCCTTCCTCGAGCTCCGGGTGGACGGGCTGGTCCTCCTGGGCATCCCGCCGACCAGCGAGACGCTGATCGAGGCCACCGCCTACACCCCGACCGTCGTCGTAGGGGAACGTGACATCGAGCTCGACGGCGTCGACATCGTGGTCGACGACGACCAGCTCGGCGCCCGCCTGGCCATCGATCACCTGGTCGAACTGGGCCACAAGCGCATCGCGCACATCGAGGGCCGCCGGTCGTCGCGCTGCGAGGGCTACCTCGTGGCGATGCGCAGGCACTCGCTGGCGCCGTACATCATGGTCGAGGCCGCGGACTCGACCGAGGAGAGCGGCAAGGAGGCGGCGCTCGCGCTGCTGACCCGCGATCCAAGGCCCACGGCGATCTTCGCCGCCAATGACGTGGTGGCGCTCGGCGTGCTGGCGGCCGCGGGCGAACTGGGCCTGAGCGTCCCGGGAGACCTCTCGGTCGTCGGCTACGACAACACGCACCTGGCGGCCTCACATCACGTGTCGCTCACCTCCGTCGACCAGGCCCGCCGCTCCATGGGCAGGTCTGCGGCAGCGCTGCTGAGCGACCGGATCGGGGACCCCGCCAAGGTCTCCCGCATGCGGGAGATCCACCCCGAGCTGATCGTGCGACGGAGCACGGGCCCCGCTTGAGACGAATGAGAAATCTGCAAAGCTGACTGCCGCTGAGGCGAGGATCACGCAAGCGACGGTAGGGCGGCAGTCTGCTGGGCAGGTTTCTTGTTCGCAGAGCCCCAAAGCTGGGTCAAGCCGCGCGGAGACGTGGCCGCGCGGCTGTTTACTCGTCAGGGTCATGCTAATTGTGGCCGGATTCACTCCGGTCACGATCTGATCCGGGGGAACAGTCATGCGTGATCCGGAACTGGTGTCTTGCGCCCAGCGCGCGGCGGCCGAGCTCGAGCGTGCCTGGGGGCACTGGCGGGCGGGAAGGGGCCGGGGCAACGACGGCACCGCGGAGTCGGTCGCCAGCTACGTCGCCCACTCCCTCGACCACCCGTGGGGGCGGCCCCGCGTCGTCCTCGGGCTCGACGCCGAGGACGCGCGGGAGCTGGCCGCCCTGCTGGAGCGGCAGGAGGTCGGCGAGCACGTCTGGTGAGTGCGTGCGCTCGCAGAGGACGCACGGCCCACTCGACCCCGCCGCGATCGGCATAAAACCGGTTTGTGCCCCGGGCTTGTCGTAAGTTGGATGCCATGCGTGCTCTGCCAGCCTCAGTACTCGCCGTTTGCGGCCTGATCGCCTCCGCGTGTGGCGGCACCGGCTCCGGTGGCGCCGCCGCAGGTCAGGCCGCTCCCGCGACCGTCGTGGAGCAGGCCCCCGCCAAGCAGGCCCCGCCAAGCGCCAAGCCGCTCGAGGGCAAGGTCGTCGTGATCGACCCCGGCCACAACGGCGGCAACTACCGCGATCCGAAGGCCATCAACCGCAAGGTCAACGTGCTGACCCAGTGGAAGGCCTGCGACACGACGGGCACCCAGACCAACAGCGGCTACACCGAGGCCGCCTTCACGTGGGACGTCTCACAGCGGCTCGTCAAGATCCTCGAGGAGCGCGGCGCCAAGGTCGAGCTGACCAGGCCAAGCAACAACGGCGTCGGCCCCTGCATCACCCAGCGGGCCGCGATCGGCAACAAGGCCGACGCCGACGCGGCGATCTCCATCCACGGCGACGGGTCGGCCCCGGGCAACCGCGGCTTCCACGTCATCATGCCGAAGAAGATCAACGGCCCTGTGGACAAGGTCGTGGGCGCCTCGAGCAAGCTGGGGATCGACGTACGGAACGCCTACGCCAAGGGCACCGGCATCCCGTACTCCAACTACATCGGCCGCAACGCGCTCGACTACCGCAACGACCTCGGCGGGCTCAACCTGTCCACGGTGCCGAAGATCTTCATCGAGTGCGGCAACATGCGCAACGCCGGCGAGGCGGCCAAGATGCAGGATCCGAAGTTCCGGCAGAAGGTCGCGGTGGCGCTGGCGAACGGATTGCAGCACTATCTCAAAGCATGATTCCTCGCCCAGAGCTGCTCACCGAGCTTTCCGGTTCCTTCGAGCTGACCTCGGGTGCGACCGTGTCCGGCGACCTGGTCGACGCCGTACGCCGCGCGCTGCCCAGGCTGGACCTGCGTCCCGGCGACTCGGGTGAGATCGACGTACGACGGGATCCGGGGCTGGGCGAGGAGGCGTACCGGCTGACGGTCGGCTCGCGGGGCGTGGAGATCGTGGCCGGCGGGCGTGCCGGGGCCTTCTACGCGGCGCAGTCACTGCACCAGTTGCTGCCCGACGCCTCCTACCGCTTCTCCACCGCAGCCTCGTGGCCCGTGCCCGGGATGCGGATCGAGGACGCGCCGCGGTTCGCCTGGCGCGGGCTGCACCTGGACGTGGCGCGACATTTCTTCCCCAAGCGGGAGATACTCCGCCTGATCGACCTGATGGCGGTGCACAAGCTCAACCGCCTCCATCTCCATCTGGTTGACGACCAGGGGTGGCGGGTGGAGAGCCGGGCGTACCCGCTGCTGCACGAGGTCTCCTCGCACCGGCCGCGCACGATGACCAACTTCCACCGGGGGCCGGTGGCGTACGACGAGATCCCGCACGGCGGCCACTACACGCTCGACGACCTGGCGGAGATCGGCGCCTACGCCCGCGCCCGGTGCGTCACGATCGTTCCCGAGATCGACGTGCCGGGGCACGCGTCGGCGATCCTGGCGGCGTACCCGGCGCTCGGGGCCACCGGGGAGCCGTACGACGTGCTCGACCGGTGGGGCATCTCCCCCGCGATCCTGTCGCCGCTGCCGCCGACCGTCGAGTTCCTGACCACGATCTTCGACGAGCTGATCGGGGCGCTCGGCGAGACGCCCTACGTGCACATCGGCGGCGACGAGGTCGTGCTGGACCACTGGAGCGAGTCGGCGGAGATCGTCGCGTACCGCGACTCGCTCGGGCTGGCCTCGTCCAACGACCTGCAGGCGTGGTTCCTGCGGCGGCTCGCGGACGCGCTGGCCGAGCGGGGCGCGCGGGCCGTGGTGTGGGACGAGGCGTTCGTCAGCGGCGGGCTGCGCCAGGACACCCTGGTCATGCCGTGGCGGGGCATGGGCGTGGGCCGGCGGGCCGCCGCGGCGGGTCACGACGTGGTGGCGACCCCGGTGTTCCCGCTGTACTTCGACTACGCGGAGTCGTCCTCCGCCGACGAGCCGATGGCCATCGGGGACGCGATCACCGTCTCCGACGTGGCCGCCTTCGACCCCGCGCCCGCCTCGTGGACGGACGGGGAGCGTGCCCGGGTCGTGGGGATGCAGGCGCAGCTCTGGACCGAGCGCGTGCCGGACGCCCGTACGGTGGACTACCGCCTGTGGCCGCGGGCCTGCGCCCTGGCAGAGGTGGCCTGGGCGGGGTCGTCCTCTGACGGCTTCACCGGGCGGCTGGCGGAGCACCTGGGGCGGCTGGACGCGATCGGGGTGGAGTACCGGCCCCTCGCGGGGCCGCACCCCTGGCAGCGGCGGCGCCCGCACCGGCCGGGCGTGGTGAACGTCTCCGACGTGATGGCCCGCATCGACGCCATGACCCACGACGCGGAGTCGACCCGGCCGAGCCTGTGACTCAGGGTGCCGGGCGGTCGTTGAGAATGCGCTGGAAGAGGCGGTGGTCCTGCCACCTGCCGTCGATCGCGAGGTAGCGCTCCGCGGTGCCGTAAGGCTCGAACCCGGCCTTGAGCAGCACGTTCTGCGAGGCCACGTTGTCCAGCAACGTGCCCGCCGCGATCCTGTGCAGCCCGAGCTCCTGGTCGGCGATGCGACACACCTCCCGCACGGCCGCGGTGGCCAGGCCGCGGCCGGTGTAGTCGGCGTCGATCCAGTAGCCGAGGTCGGCGCTGAGCCAGGGGCCGCGGACGATGCTGTTGAGCGTCATGCGGCCCACGATCTTGTCGCCGTCCACGAGCACCCAGGGCATCGTGCGGCCCTGCGCCTGCTGCTCCAGCAGGTCCTTGAGCCGCATGGCCTGGCCCGGCAGGGTGAAGAAGTCCGCGGGCCTGCGGGGCTCCCATGGCTTCAGATGGTCGCGGTTGCGGGTGTAGGCGTGCAGGAGGGCCTCGGCGTCCTGCACGGCGGCAGGTCGCATGACGACGCCGTCCGAAAGGGGCACTTCTTCGATCACCCGCCTAGATTAGGCCGTGCGGCCGATGGCCTCGGTGATGGACTTCAGTCCGTGGCGGCGTACGCGCCTGGAGAGCTGCCGGTGGATGCGCGAGGCCCAGAGCGGGCCGCCGTAGATCCAGCCCGTGTAGCCCTGGACCAGGGTCGCCCCGGCCAGCAGGCGCTCCCATACGTCGTCCACGTCCTCCACGCCGCCCACCGACACCAGCGTGAGCCGGTCGCCGACCTTGGCGCGCAGGCGCCTGAGCACCTCCAGTGAACGGCCCTTGAGCGGGCGGCCCGACAGCCCACCCGTCTCGCCGCCGTGCCTGATCGTGGTGTTGGTGGCGATGATCCCGTCCAGGCCCAGCTCCACCGCCAGGTCGGCGACCGCGTCCACGTCCTCGTCGGCGAGGTCGGGCGCGATCTTCACCAGCAGCGGCGTGGGGCGGGGCGTGGCGTCCGCGACCTCCTTGACCGCGGTGAGCAGCGGCCGCAGCAGCGAGACCGCCTGGAGGTCGCGCAGGCCCGGCGTGTTGGGCGAGCTGACGTTGACCACGAGGTAGTCGGCCAGCGGGGCGAGCTCCTTGGCGCTGGCCACGTAGTCGGCCACGGCCCCCGACTCGGGCACCACCTTGGTCTTGCCGATGTTCACCCCGACCACGACGGGGACGCCGCGGGCGCGGCGCAGCCTGCGGGCGGCGGCCACGGCCCCGGCGTTGTTGAAGCCCATCCGGTTGATCAGGGCGCGCTCGCGCACCAGCCTGAACAGGCGCGGGCGCGGGTTTCCCGGCTGGGCGTGCGCGGTGATCGTGCCGACCTCGACGTGGCCGAAGCCGAGCGCGGCGATGGCCTCGGCACACGCGGCGTCCTTGTCGAACCCGGCGGCCAGCCCGAGCGGGCCGGGGAAGTGCACGCCGAACGCGGTCACCCGCAGGGCCGGGTCGTGCGGGGCGAGCGCCCGGTGGAGCAGCCGCTTGAGCACGGGCAGCCGGGCGAGGAGCGCGAAGGCGCTCACGGTGAGATGGTGCACGGCCTCGGCGTCGAAACGCCGCAAGACCTGCGTGAACACGAGGCGATACATCACGGGTCAGGCTACCAACCCGGCCTCGTGGGCGATGATCGCGGCCTGCACGCGGTTGCGCACGTCGAGACCGGTGAGGATGGCGCTCACGTACGCCTTCACCGTGCCTTCGACGATGTGCAGCTCGCGGGCGATCTCGGCGTTGGACATGCCCGCGCCGAGCAGGGCGAGCACGTCGCGCTCGCGGTCGGTGAGCGCCTCGATGCGGTCGCGGGCCCTGGCGCCCTTGGCCATCCTGCCGCCGGCGAGCTGCGCGATCACCCGCTGCGCGACCTTCGGCGACAGGTACGCCGCCCCCTCGGCCACCGCGTGGATCCCGGCGATCAGCTCGCGTGGGTCGCCCGACTTGAGCAGGAACCCGCTCGCCCCCACGTCGAGCGCCTTGGCGATGTAGTCGTCCTCCCCGAATGTGGTCAGCATCACCACGGCCGTCCGCGGCGCGACCCTGCGCAGCTCCCCCGCCGCGGCCAGCCCGTCGAGCCTCGGCATGCGGATGTCGAGCAGCGCCACGTCGGGGCGGTGGCTGATGGCCAGGTCGACGGCCTGCCTGCCGTCGCCCGCCTCGGCCACCACCTGCAGCGACGGGTCGGACTCGAGTATCGCCTTGACCCCGGCGCGGATCATGGCCTCGTCGTCGGCCAGGAGTATGCGGATCACACCTCTATATTGGCCGACCCTATATTGGCCTGCATGGCACAGGTGAAGGTGTACGGGCGCAGGGACGTGTGGGCCGGACGGCAGCGGGAGATCTCCGATCTGGTGCAGTCGTGCCTGGTGAGCGCGTGGGGCCTGCCGCCGGAGAAGCGGTTCCACCGGTTCCTGCTGCTGGACGGGGACGACTTCGTCTGCCCGGGGCGCAGTGACAATTACCTCATCATCGAGGTGATCTGCTTCACCGGGCGCAGCGACGACGCCAAGCGGGCGCTGATCCGGGAGATCTACGACAAGTCCGGATACGACCCGGAGGACGTGGAGATCACCATCATCGAGATGCCCAAGACGAACTGGGGCATCCGCGGGGTGCCCGCCGACGAGCTGACCCTCTCGTACAAGGTCGATGTCTAGCGGACGGTATGGTCCGACTCATGAGCACTCACTATGACGTCGTCGTTCTCGGCGCGGGTCCGGGAGGGTACACGGCCGCGGTCCGCGCCGCCCAGCTCGGACTGCGCACCGCGGTCGTCGAGGAGAAGTACTGGGGTGGCGTCTGCCTGAACGTGGGCTGCATCCCGTCCAAGGCGCTGCTGCGCAACGCCGAGCTGGCCCACATCTTCAACAACGAGGCCAAGACGTTCGGCATCAGCGGCCAGGTCAGCTTCGACTACGGGGCGGCCTTCCAGCGCAGCCGCAAGGTGGCCGACGGGCGGGTCAAGGGCGTTCACTACCTGATGAAGAAGAACGCCATCACGGAGTACGACGGGCGCGGCACGTTCCTGGACGCCAACACGATCCAGGTGAACGGCGAGACGATCACGTTCTCCCACTGCATCATCGCGGCGGGGGCGACCACTCGTCTGATCCCCGGCACGCAGCTGTCGGAGCGCGTGGTGACGTACGAGGAGCAGATCCTCACCGAGGAGCTGCCGCGCAGCATCATCATCGCGGGCGCCGGCGCGATCGGGGTGGAGTTCGCGTACGTGCTGCACAACTACGGCGTCAAGGTGACGATCGTGGAGTTCCTCGACCGGATCGTGCCGCTGGAGGACGAGGAGGTGTCGGCCGAGCTGGCCAAGCGCTACAAGCGGCTCGGCATCGAGGTGCTGACCTCGACCCGCGTGGACGCCATCGAGGACACCGGCGCCTCAGTCAAGGTCACCGTCACCAGGGGCGACCAGACGCAGGTGCTCGAGGCCGACAAGGTGCTGCAGGCCATCGGGTTCCAGCCGCGTGTCGACGGCTACGGCCTGGAGAAGACGGGCGTGGCGCTGACCGACCGGGGCGCCGTCGCGGTGGACGGGCGCTGCCGTACGAGCGTGCCGCACATCTTCGCCATCGGCGACGTCACCGCCAAGCTGATGCTGGCGCACGCCGCGGAGTCCATGGGCATCATCGCCGCCGAGACGATCGCCGACGCGGAGACCATGGAGCTCGACTATGTGATGATCCCGCGCGCGACGTACTGCCAGCCGCAGGTGGCGAGCTTCGGCTACACCGAGGCGCAGGCTCGTGACCTGGGCTACGACGTGAAGGTGGCGAAGTTCCCGTTCACGGCGAACGGCAAGGCGCACGGGCTGGGCGACACGGCCGGGTTCGTCAAGATCATCAGCGATGACACGCACGGCGAGCTGCTCGGCGCCCACCTGATCGGGCCCGAGGTCACCGAGCTGCTGCCGGAGCTGACGCTGGCCCAGCAGTGGGACCTGACGGTGCACGAGGTCGCGCGCAACGTCCACGCGCACCCCACGCTCGGGGAAGCCGTCAAGGAGGCGATCCACGGCCTCGCCGGCCACATGATCAACATGTAGCGGCCGGGAGCACCGCCGGAGGTGGACAGGCATTTCCGGGTCTCGCTCGGCGATGCCTGTCCGGCACCACGGCGATCACTCCCAGAGGTGGAGCGCCGCGCCCAGGAGGGCCACGGCGAGTGCGCAGGCCCAGCCGCGGACGCTGTTCCAGCGGGTCCAGCGGGGCGAGTAGCCCGGCCAGTCCACGCTGCCCGCGTCGAGCGCGTTGTTCAGCGGCACGTTGACCACGGCCGTCACCACGATCGAGCCGAGGAAGCCGGCCACCGCGGCCGCGATGGCCAGGACGCCCGGCAGGCCGGCCCCGGCCAGCAGCAGGAGGATCCCGGCGGCCAGCGCGACGACCGGCGACAGCGTGAACGTGGGCAGGAACCTCGGGTTGAGGATCTTCCTGTTGACGCTGCGCATGGCGACGGCCGCCTGGTCCTTGTCGATGGCGTCGAGAGCCGGCGCCACCGCCGTCGAGAACGCGAAGTACAGGCCGGACATCAGGCCGTTGAGCACGAGGGCGAGGATCGCCACGATGGCCGCGAGTAAGTCCATGCCGCAATGATCCTCCGCAGGCGAGATCACTTCCACGGAGTTTGTCATGGGTGCTTGCTAGCGTGCCGGGCGACGAGTGGCGCGACTTCTGACGAGTCCAGATTGAGCGCTTTCTCACGAGATCTTCAGAATTCGTACAGGAACCTCTGAAGGAGCCGGGAGAGCTTGGAGACGACCGGAGATCTTCTCGTACCCGGATGGTGACCCCCGCATGGCCTCCACTTCGACCTCGACCACGCCAGAACTGGCTGCCCGCCCCGGCCTGGTCCGCCTCGGCCTGCTGGGGCTGGTCGCGATCGGCATCCTGGGCGCCGCTCTCGAGCTCGCCTTCGAACGCCACTGGCAGAGCCCGGTGCAGCTGATCCCGTGGGCGGCCCTGGCGCTGCTCGGGCTCGCGCTCGCGCTGCTCCTCCTGCGTGACTCCCCTCGGGCGACCACCGTGGTACGCGTGATCGCGCTGGTCGTCCTGCTCGCGTCCGCGTACGGCGTCTTCATGCACGTGTCCGTCAACCACGGCGCGGGCGCGGCCGATCCCGCGTGGGACGCTCTCTCCCCGCTCACCCAATGGTGGTACGCGCTCACCAAGTCGGTCGGCCAGGCGCCGCCGCTCGCGCCCGGCATGCTCGCCCAGAGCGCGCTCCTGCTCACGCTGGCCACGCTGACGTCCCGGCACCGCATGAACGGCCGCTGAACGCCCTTGTGCAAATTTCGGAACCTTTCCCTCATTTTTCGCGTCACACCCAAACAGGCGAGTGTGACTTGTGAGGCTGGTGAGGTTCCGGTGACGTTAAGACGGATATTCATAGCGGCTGTGGCGATGAGCGCCACAGTGTTCAACGGGGCGGCGGCCGAGGCGGAGCCCCGCCCGGCGACTCCGGCGGTCACCGCGTCCACTCCCGCCGTCACCAGGCCGGCGGCGGTCGAGAAAGAGCCCGAATGCCTTCGGCTCAAGGGCGCGGAGGCGTGCGTGGGGCCGGACGGGAGCGATCGGCCGGGCATCACGATCGAGGACACGGCGAACGACCACTTCCATCCCGCCGTCGAGTACTACCTCAACGGCTACCTGGGCACCAAGTACGTCATCCACAATCTGGGACGAGGGGGCGAGGTCCGAGGAAACCGAGAAATCGGGAGGATCGTGACGTTCCGGGCGGCTCTTTACGAAGGGAATCATCGGGTCAAGTTCGGCCGGTGGAAAACCGTACGCAATATGACGAAATATCCGATTAAGCGGGAAACTCGGGTCACGCCCGCCGAGGCCCGTGCCCGAGCCAAGACCTGCACCTCCACCAGGGGCGCCGCGACCGTGTGCTTCGGCGAGCAGAACACGTTCGTCTTCGCCTGTGACACGGGCGCCGACAAGTACCAGGCCCGCGCCCAATACTTCATCGCCGGAGACCCGAGCGCGCGTTTCGAGATCCACCAGCTGGCCGGGGTGAACACCTGCGGCAAGGCCGAGCACGGTGACCTGGCCGTCAGCATGTACCGCGCCTCGGTGTACAACCACAACCGGCGGGTCGCCACCAGGCTGTACAAGTACAACTAGGCGAAGGGCCTGATGATCTCGCGCACGACCGCGGCGCACTCAGGCGCGTTGTCGTCGTGCGCGATGCTGCTCAGCAGCTCGCGCAGGTGGAACACCGGCATGCGGTCCCGCCAGCCGCCGTCCAGGCGCGCCGTGTCCGCGTACACCTCGAAGAACCGGTCCGCGGCAGGCGACCGCGGAGAGCACCAGAGCATGCTGAGGTCGGCCTCCGCCCAGCTGTAGGAGACGGCCGGATCGATCAGCGCCGGGCCGCCGGCCTGGCCGCAGAGGATGTTCTCGCGCCACAGGTCGCCGTGCGTCAGCACCGGTGACTGTGGCGGGAGCAGCTCGGGGAGCGCGGCGCAGAGACGTTCGAGCGCCCGGCGCTCCTCGCGGTCGAAGGCCGCCTCCACCAGCGGCTCCGGCAGCCAGCGCAGGATCCTGCGCTGGGCGAAGAAGGCGTGCCCGTCCTCGTCCCAGGTGTTGTCCTGGCGCAGCCGCCCCAGCCAGCCGTCCCGATGCCAGCCGAACCGGTCGGCCGTGGCGGTGTGGAGGGTGGCGACGGTGTGCGCCAGCCTCTCCCAGAAGCGCTCGTCGTCGTCGCGGCGCGGCGGCAGGGGTTCGAGCACGAGCAGATCGGCGGTGGCCGCCAGCACCTCGGGAGTGGTGGCGCCGCCCAGCTCGCGCAGCGCCCGCAGCCCTTCGGCCTCGACCTCGAACAGGTCCTGTACGGGCGTGCGCAGGGTCTTCGCGAACACGCGCGTTCCGTCGCGCAGGGTCGCGAGGCCCGCCAGCGCCACCACTCCCCCATTGGCCGTCTCCGCGGACACGGCGTCGAATCCGGCTTCCCGCAGCCGTACGAGTAGAAGATCCACATCTGAAAGTTTCACCATTGTTTGACGGGTTGGCGAGACCCCCTCATGATCATGGTGCCTCCTGGTCAGGAGGAGGCGTCGAGTGAATTCCGCTGACCAGGCGAGGTACGCCGATGCCCCGAACGTTGTTACGAGCCGCGTCCGCCTTACTGCTGACGCTGACCACCCTGAACGCCCCCGCGGCGTACGCCGACGACGTCGCCCCTGTCGCGGTGACCGTCAACGCGCGCGCCGCTCTCGCGACCGTCCCCGAAACCGGCATCGGTTCCAACCATGCGATCTGGGACACGAACCTGGGCACTGACGAGACCGCCGACCGGCTCAAGGACGCGGGCGTGCAGCTCCTGCGTTACCCGGGCGGCTCCTACTCCGACATCTACCACTGGGCCGACCACACCGCTCCAGGCGGCTACGTGGCTCCCAACACCGACTTCGACACCTTCATGCGCGGGGTACGGCGTACCGGGGCGCAGGCGATGGTGACCGCCAACTACGGCACCGGCACCGCCGAGGAGGCCGCGGCCTGGGTGCGCCAGGCCAACGTCACCAAGGGCTACGGCATCAGGTACTGGGAGATCGGCAACGAGAACTACGGCAACGGCCACTACGGCGCCGCCTGGGAGGCCGACAACCACGCCGACAAGAGCCCGGCCGAGTACGCCCGCCACGTCGTGGCCTACGCGGACGCCATGAAGGCGGTCGACCCCACCATCAAGATCGGCGCGGTGCTGACCACGGCCGCCAACTGGCCCGACGCCATCGTCGCCGACGGCGACAGCGGCAGCTGGAACAAGGTCGTCCTGTCGATCGCCGGACCGAAGATCGACTTCGCGATCGTGCACTGGTATCCGGGCGCCCTGGACAAGACCGGACACGTGCCCGACATAGTCCAGCTCACCCGGCAGCAAATCGCGAAGTACGCAGGGGCCGGCTCCGAGCGGATCGGCATCGCCATGACCGAGTTCAACACCGGGTCGAACAGCAACGGCACGAACACCCAGCCCGGCGCGCTGGCCGCCGCGGACTCGTACGCGACGCTGCTGGCGAACGGCGTGTTCACGGTCGACTGGTGGAACGTGCACAACGGCATCGGCACCGTCACACAGGTCGAGGGGCACACCGACTACGGCGACTTCGGCCTGCTGTCCAGCGGGACGTGCACGTCCGACGGCAGCGTCTGCGAGCCGGCGCTCAACACGCCCTTCGCGCCGTACTACGCGCTCCAGATGGTGAGCAAGTTCGCCCGCCCGGGTGACCAGTTCGTCCGGGCCGCGACCGACCAGGCGAAGGTCAGCGCGCACGCCGCCCGCCGGCCCAACGGCGACCTGGCGGTCATGCTGATCAACACCTCGTCGGACACGTCATACCCCGTCGCGATCGACTACACGGGCTACAGCCCCGCCTCGGGGGCGCCCACCGTGCTGACGCACACCAACGGCGCGACCGCCATCACCACCTCGAGCACCGGCAGCGCGACGAGCCAGACGCTGCCGCCGCTCTCCCTGACCACGCTCATCCTGCACCCCGCCACACCCCAGACCGGCGGCCCCGGCGCGCCAGGGCAGCCCACGGCCGCTCAGGTGACGGACAAGACCGCCACGATCTCCTGGCCCGCCGCCTCCCCCGGCTCGCGCCCGATCGTCAAGTACGAGCTCCACCGCCAGAACGGAGGCATCAGCGAGCAGCTCGGGGAGACCACCGGGACCTCGTTCACGGTGCACAACCTCAAGCCGGGCACCCGCTACACGCTCAACGTGATCGCGAGGGACAGCGGCGGCGGCCTCTCCTGGGCCTCGCCACCGTTGACGTTCACCACCGGCACGCCCGCGGCGAGCTCCTGCTCGGCACGGCTCACCGTGCAGACCGACTGGGCCAGCGGCTACGTCGGCGCCATCGACATCACCAACAACGGCGCCCCGATCAACGGCTGGACCCTGAACTTCAGCTGGCCCAGGACGTGGCAGAGCCTGGGCAGCGGCTGGAGCGCCGTCTGGACGCAGAACGGGCCGGACGTCAAGGTCGTCAACGAGTCCGGCAACGGCTCCCTCGCCACGGGGGCGTCCACCACGATCGGCTTCGTCGGCAACTACAGCGGCCCGAACGTCCTGCCCGACGTCTTCACCCTCAACGGCACCGTCTGCACGACCCAGTAGCCACGCGACCGTGGGGCCGCTCCTCGGGGAGCGGCCCCACGGGTCCTCAACCAGCGTGCCTGGCGGATGATGTCCCGCTCATGAAGAACTCGATCTGGCTCACGGCCGCCAGAGCGGAATCGGGGGCGTCCACGCGAAGGCTCCACGTGGTGAAGGGCATGGGACGCACACCTTCCAGCCGTGGGTCGTAGATGACCTTGTCGCCCTCGTACTCGAAGGTGATGGCGTAGGGCTGGCCGGAGAAGGCCCACAGTTCGCCACCTGGTGCCCGATCCTGGAAGCCGCCGCCGGCATGCAGTTCGACCGAGACCTGGCTATCCCCCGTGCCCACCAGCCACACGCGGACGCAGCTCAGGCGGACGAGGTCGTGTTTGGCGAAGAGCGGCTCCCCCGGCTCCAGAGCGAACTTTCCCTCCTTCCTCGACACAAGGTCGGCGAAGAGCTCCTTGTGGTCCGCCTTCTTCAGGACCAGCGTCCGCTTGAAGTCGCCGATCACAGGCGGTCTGACGTCTGAGATCGCCTGGTCGACACCCGCCAGGGCTTCGCTCATCTGCGCGGCATCGGTCGGGACGGCCACGGGCGGCATGCCCGGCGGCCAGGCCAGATGCTCGCAAAAGTACGCTGCCCGGTACCTGTGGAGGGCAGTGAAGAACGACTGCCTCAGCTCGTAGAGCCGTGCGTCGCGGAGCGAGCGCAGGAGCTCGACCGCCTCGTCCTTCCGGGACAGATCGTTGCGGAGCGCGGCGAGCGTGGCCTGCTTCTTCTTGATGCCGTCCTTGCGGATGAGCAGGGTCCCGAGCGCGCGCACCTGCTGGGCGAGCAATGCCTGCTGCTCGCAGAAGGCCCGCTGGTAGATCGAGTATTTCTGCACCGTGGTTCGATACGCGAGCACCGCGTCGACGACCGACTTGGTCGCCTCGGGATCACGGGTGATCTTCTCGAACTCCGCACCGGTCTCTGCGTCGAAGCTGTCCCACACGGCTTTGGACTCGATGACGGTGGGTACGCCCGCGGTCTGGCTGACCAGTTCCCCGATCTTCTCCACTGTGTTCAGCGGCTGGTTCACCTTCATGAGGGTTTGGGCGGCCGAGAGGATCCTCGTCGCTGCGGGCCCCATCGACTTCATGCTGTCCTGGAGTGCCTTCTTGTCGTCGTCGCTCCCGGACTCGTAGCCCCGGTACAGCAAGTACGGCGACGCGTAGAGGATCATGACCGTCGGCAACAGCCTGCCCGTGAACTTCGCCGCTTGCCCGAACTTCGACATGGTATTGAAGAAGGTCGCCGGATTCGCGGAGGCCACCGCCCCGGCCGCGGCCGGGTTGCCGACCACGCCACTGATCGCGACTCCGATCTGGACGACGCCCATCACGATCTCGAACGTCGCCTTCGCAATCTTGATGATCCGGTCCTGCGCCAGCTCACCCTCGAGCCGGATGCCGCTCAGCTTCGCGTCGAAGGCCTGGTTCGCCAGTTCCTTCGACACTCTTTCCAGGGTCGCGGTGGATTCGCCGATGAGTCTTCGGGCTTC
Source organism: Nonomuraea sp. B19D2 (assembly GCF_040137845.1). Lineage (NCBI taxonomy): Bacteria > Bacillati > Actinomycetota > Actinomycetes > Streptosporangiales > Streptosporangiaceae > Nonomuraea > Nonomuraea sp. B19D2. Next base: position 56,769 of record NZ_JBEFAK010000029.1, read on the forward strand.
GTCGATCTGTTGGTCGATGTCCTGAAGATCAACATCGTCCCGGCCCATCCACGCGCCCACGACCTCCGAGACCACCTTGTGCAGGTCGTCCCGGACACCGTCGAAGCTGCGGTCGAGCTCGTACTTCTTCGCGGTTTCGTACTGAGCGCGGGCCAGTCTCAGGTACAGGTCCGAGGTGAGAACCGGAAGGCTGTGGGTGGTGTGGCCGTCCCGAGTGACGGGAAGCAACCGGCTCAGCGTGTCGGCGTCCTGGAAAAGCCGGGTCAGGTACGGCGACGGATACGCGGCCCAGCGGACGATCCAGCTCAGGATGGAACGCGCGAGTTCCTGTTCCTCCGCTCGCGGCACGTGTGCGCGCATGAGCCCCGCGGCCAGGTCGAAGCTCGCCGTGAGCACCTGACGGAGCGGGCTGGAGACGTCGAGCAGGTCGATCGCCAGCCTTCCCTGCCGCTCCACCAGGCCGTCGGCGTCGCCGGTGTACGACCGGTAGCGAAGCGGCTCCTCCCTCGGGGGTGCGATCAGGCGCTTTTCGTCCTGCGTCCCGTATGCCCGTACCGTAAACGTCCCCGTGACCTCGTGGGCGAGAATGCGGAGCACAGGTTGCCGGGCCTTTTCCTTGTCGTACTTCAGGATCAGACCGGCGCTGTCTCCCTCGATCTCGATGGACCTGGCCACGATGCTGAGCAGGCCGAGGTCCTTACCCAGTAGGCGCTTTTTGAACGACGCGGGGATCCGGACGATGTCGGCGAAGACGACGAGCGCGGTGGCCTTTTTCTCCTGGGCCTCCGCATAGACGGTCTCGAGATCGACGCACAGGTTTGCGGCTGTCAAGCGGCCGACGACTTTCGAATAACCCGGGCTTGTGATCGGGAACAACCGGTTCTCGTTCTCGAGCATCGACGTCACCCGGGCGTGGACGTCCGATGCGGTGGTGGATGCCGCCATGCTTCCCCTCCTACGCCGCGACCTTGACGCCCGAGGACAGTTCCTCTGCGGTCTCCACCGACTTGGCGACAGCGAAGTTGCGGTAGCGGTCGGCCTGCTGCTCCAGTGCGCGCCACGTCTTCCGGGCGGTCTCCAGGTCCAGCGAAGCGAGGTCCCATTCCTCGGCCAGCGCGTTGTCCTCCGCGTCCTTGAGCAGCTCCTGCCTCAGGTCCTTCAGGTCGCTGGTGAGCGCGTTCCACGCTGCGGCGATCTTCGCGACGAGCGGCTGCACAATGGTGAGGTCCTCCTTGGTCTTCTGGGTCAGGTCCATCCCTGTCTTGTACTCGGCGAAGAACTTCTGCTCGATGCCGAGCTTGCTCCGCACGGCCTCGAGTTTTTTGACCTTCTCCTTGATTCTTTCGACCTGGAGGCCCAGATCGATTCCGACTCCGATCAGTACCCCGGCCATGATGAACGGGCCGAAAACGGGAATGACGAGATACACAGGAGCCGTGGCCAGGACAATGCGCTCGTCCTTGTCCTTCTTCCGCGCGCCGGTCAGGTCCTGGTCGAGCAGCGCGATCTCGCCCTTGATCCTCTCGACTTCCTTCTCGGCGCCGCCGTATCTCTGCCGGTACCGAGTCACGTGAGCTTCGAACTCCCCGGAAGAACGTTCGAGGGCGGCCTTGAAGACTTTCATCTTCTCGTTGAGCTCCAGGGCCCTCTTGGCCCTCTCTTCGGCATCCTTGAGCAGCCGTTCCACGTATTTCTGGAACTTCACCTTGATTTCCGCCGACTCTACAGACGGTGCACCTGTGCCCCATTGCTTCGCCAGCTCGACCAGTTTCGCAGCGATGTCGCGGCCCGGCTCGTGCTCCTCGAGGAGCCGGATGAGACGCTCGTACACCGTGTCCACCCGGCGCTGGTACTGGACGATGTCGCTGGCCAGCTCCACGGTTTTCGGCTGGATCTCGTCCTTGAAGACGGCGCAGTCGGCCTTCAGGGAGGCGTAGATCCCGACCGTGTCCTTGAAGTCCTGCTTCAGCTCGTCGCCGGACTGGAGAGCCAGCGTCGTCCGCATGGCCTCTTCGGTCGCCGGGTTCTTGTTGACGGCCATGTCCGCGAACGCCTGCAACTTGCGCCATTCATCGGTGTTCAGAACACTGATTCCCGCATCGAGCTCTTTCCGCGCGGACAAGGTACTGTTGATGTCCCTTACCGTCTCGTTACCCATGAGCCGCTCCCTTCCGGTAGGCACGCCGAATCAGACGTATCGGCAAACCGGGCCACCGGTTTATGGATACGTCATTACTCAGCGCTGTTTGGGATCTCCCCTCCGCATCTCCCCGTCTGGAGCATGCACCGAGAAAACATCGTCAACAAGGGCAAGAGACCAAGAAAATCCACCCCGGCCAAAATGAGTAGATTTATCACGAAATCAGGGAATTGACCGGATAAGTCCGTCCTACCGCGCCGTAACGCGCACACCTTCTCGGTGGGCTCCCTCTGGCACGCCTGCTCCAGGGCGCAGGCACCGGGGACCACAAGCGCTCCACCCGCCACGGCACCCACTACAATCCGGACAAATCGGACAGTCATGGGGGTAGGCCCAACGCAGTGACGAGCTTACACACGGTTGACTATCGTGACTAAACGGGAATACTGGATTTCCCGTTTGGCCGTCGTTCCATTGAGACCGAGGATGCCCATGTCGCTTGGCCCCGCCGTGCCTCAGGCAGAACCGCACCAGGCACGCAGCTGTGCCGGCGTCGCGGAAGGGCGCGTGCCACGCCGACGCGGTCCCCACCAGCCGCCATGTGAGAACGGCGCGCGCCGATAGCGGGCTCTTCGGCGGTCGACATCTCCCCCGCCGGCTCCCCCCGACCCCAGGACTGTCATGCCGCCAGACTCCTTCAGTGTCCCGATAATGATCGGCGCCGCCGTTCTCGCTCTCGCCCTCGCGGGCGTCCTGATCCTCCACTCGCGCGTACGCCGCGACCTCGCCCAGGTCCGTGGGCAGCTCGTTCAGGCCCGTCAGGCGCACGAGCACCTGACGCGCGAGACCAGCGCCAGGAACCAGCGGCAGATGCAGGTGGAGCGCCAGGCCCAGGAGGGCGCGGAGCTGCTGCGCGAGGCGCGCGCCCAGCAGGACGTCCTGCGGGCCGAGACCGAGCACCTGATCTCGAAGCGGATCCCCGCCCTGCTGTCCCACCTGCGCGCCCCGCACGTGATCGTGCCCGGCGTGCAGAACCCGGCGCTCGCCGGCACGGACATCGACAGGCAGCACCGCGCCATCCTCGAGGCGCTCACCCGCGGCGTCCGCGAGGAAGGCGAGCGCATCGACGAGGCGGCCCAGGCAGTCGTCAGGGGCGCGATGTCCCGCGTTCAGACCCAGGCACTGCGCGCCCAGGACCTGCTCGCCGGCGTGCAGCAGCGCTACAGCGGCGACGAGCACACGGCGCTGCTGCGCGAGGTGCTCGGACTCGACATGTTCAACGAACTGATCATCCGCCGCATGCAGGTCACCGGCATCGCCTGCGGCGCCACGCCCGGCCTGTCGCGTGACGACACCTATCTGGTGGACCTGGTGGTGGGCGCCATCTCCCGGGTGGAGAACTTCGAGCATCGCGTCGAGGGCCCGGCCAACCACCTGCGCCGCCGGATCGGGGTCGCGGCCCGCGCCGCGGAGTCGATCCTGTTCATCACCGCCGAGCTGCTGGCCAACGCGGTCCACCACTCGCACGGCACGCTCAAGGTGACCATCGCGGTGCACGAGACCAACAACGGCGCCGCCATCGTCATCGACGACGCCGGTGTCGGCCTCAACGAGGACCAGTACGCCCGCGCGACCCGCCTGCTGAGCGGCACCCACCCGGTCCGCCTGATCGACCTGGGCAACCCGCCCCACACCGGCTGGGCCGCGATCGGCCGCCAGGCCGCGCACTACGGCATGCAGGTCACGGTCAAGAAGAGCGCCTTCGGCGGCGTCCAGGCCGTGCTGAGCATCCCCACCGCCCTGCTGGTGGAGATGCCGGAGGACAGCCGTCCGTCGGTGCTGGCGCCCGAGCCGGTCCGCGCCGCCGTCCCGGTCTCTGGCGGGTCCCTCCGGCCGGCGCCCGTGGCCGCCGTCCCCACCTCCGGCATGTCTCTCCGGGCGGAGCCCGTGGCCGCCGTCCCGACCGCCTCCGGCATGCCCCTCGGGTCGGAGCCGGTCGCCTCCTCCGTACGGCCCGAGCCTGCGGCGGAGCTCCGCGCTGAACCCGCGACGGCCCCCGAGCAGCGGCGTGTCCCCGCGGAGGAGCTCGCGCCGCTGCCGCAGCGCCGCCGCCAGCCGTCGTCTGCCGCGTCCGGCACCAGGCCCAACCGCGTACCGGGCGGCTCCGGCAGCCCTGACGGATCAGGTGACAAGTTGCTCACCACCCCGGAGGAGGCCCAGAAGCGGTGGGGCGACTTCCAGGTCGGAGCCGAAGCGGGCCGCCGCGAAGCGCTCCCGCCGCAGCAGCACGACATCACCGAAGGGAATTGACCGTTCCATGGACACTCACAGCGCTGCAGGCCGTGTTCAGACCAAAGGTCGCCCGTTGTCCCTCGACGTGTCCTGGGTCCTGTCGCCCCTGCTGGCACTTCCCGGTGTCGCCCGCGGCGTGGTGCTGAGCCGTGACGGGCTCATCCTCGGTGGTTCGGCCGACGTGACCGCCGAGAGCGGCGAGCGCGCCGCCGCGATGACGAGCTCGGTGCTGGGGGCCGCCCGCGCCCTGTGCGACGGCCTCAGCAACGGCGCCGACGGCGAAGTGGTGGACATCGTCATCTCCGCCGGCAGCGGCTACTACTACATCGCCCCGGCCGGCGACCGCGCCGCCATCGTCGTCGCCGCCACCGGGTCGGTCAACATCGGCGCGCTGGCCTACGAGGTGCAGCTCCAGGTGCAGAAGCTGATCAAGACTCTCGACGAGGCCAGCGCGGCCAGGGTGCCGGGCGTCCGGACATGACCTCCGGACGGCAGCGGCGGCGGGTCGTCCCGGACTACATGGCCGCCGCGAGGTTGACCGTGCCCGAGCACATCAACGTCGAGCGCACGACCCTGGTCTACATCGCACCTGACGCCGCCACCAACGGGCTGGACCCTCCGGGGTCGCATCTGCTGGCGCTGCTGCAGGACGGGCCGTTGTCGGTGTACGAGTGCGCCGCGCACCTGGGCCTGCCGTACTGCGTGGTGCGGTTGCTGGTCGCCGGACTGGTCGGCGGCGGAACGCTGCTGACCCGCGATCCGCCGGCCGCCGACCTGCCCGACATCGAGATCTTGGAGTTGGTGCTCAGTGGCCTCCGCGCTCTCTGACAGCCGAATCAGTACGGAACACATCCCGGTCAAGCTGGTCATCGCCGGGCCGTTCGGCGTGGGCAAGACGACCATCGTGAGCGCCCTCTCGGAGATCAAGCCCCTCAACACCGAGGAGGTGCTCACCCAGGCGGGCACGCTGGTCGACGACCTCACCGGCGTGAACGAGAAGACGACCACGACCACCGCCATCGACTTCGGCCGCCTCACCCTGCCGGGCGTGGTGCTCTACCTGTTCGGGGCGCCTGGGCAGACCCGGTTCCAGGTCCTGTGGAACGAGCTCGTCCGCGGCGCGCTGGGAGTGCTGGTGCTGGCCGACACCCGCCGCATCGACGACAGCTTCGCCGTCCTCGACCTGGTGGAGAACGCCGGCATCCGGTACGCGGTGGCCGTCAACCACTTCCCCGACTCGCCGGACTATCCGCCCGATGCCCTGCGCAAGGCGCTCGACCTGGACCCGCGCACGCCGCTGGTGGTGTGCGACGCCCGCGACCCCGCCTCCGCCCGTGCCTCGCTGATCGCGCTGGTGGAGCACATCAGAGAGCTGGTGCTGTCATGACCATGCGCTATCTGCCCGACGCCGGGCGCCTGTACGGGCCGGAGTACGCCAGGGACCCGCAGGCGATCTACGCGGAGCTGCGCCGGCGGCACGGCGCGGTCGCGCCCGTGGAGATCGCCCCGGGCATCGAGGCCCACCTGGTGATCGGCTACCAGGCCGCCGTGGACGTGCTCACCAACGCCGGCGGCGTCTGGCGCAAGAACCCCAGCGACTGGGAGACGCGGCTCCCCGACACCCCGGAGGCGGCGGGGATGATCGCCATGCTCGGCCACCGGCCCAACGCGCTGTTCTCCGACGGCGCCGATCACGCCCGTTACCGGAAGGTGATCTCCGACTGCTTCCAGCTGGTCCAGCCGCACAAGCTGCGCCAGATGGTGAGCGAGGTGTCCGACTCGCTCATCGCTCAGTTCGCCGCGAAGGGCGAGGCTGACCTGGTCGCCGAGTTCGCCGGGCAGATCCCGGCGCGCGTCTTCAACCTGCTCTTCGGGCGGCCCGACGCCGACAGCGCCGGCCTGATCCAGGCCCTGGCGGACCTGATGGAGGCTGACGGCGAGACGGCCGCGCGGGGCAGCGACGCGTTCGTCCGTTACATCGGCGAGCTGATCCAGGCCAAGTACGCCCAGCGGGGCGACGACCTGACCTCCTGGTTCATCGACCATCCGGCCGCGCTGCAGCCCGACGAGCTGGCGCAGAACATCGTGCTCGTGATGGCCGCCAGCTACGAGCCCACGGCCAACCTGATCTCCAACACGATCTCGCGGATGGTCAGCGACGACCGCTACTACAGCTCGCTCACCAACGGCGCGCTCAGCACGTACGACGCCCTGATGGAAGCCCTGCGCGCCGAACCCGCCATGTCGAACTACGGCCCGTACTTCGTGCGCCAGCCCGTGCACTTCCACGGCACCTGGATCCAGCCGGCCGAGCTGGTCCTCGTCTCCTACGCCGCGGCCAACACCGAGCCCACCAACGTGCCCGAGGAGATGCGCTCCGACGGCGGCGCGTACCTGGGCTTCGGCGCCGGGCCGCACCGCTGCCCGGCCAGCGACCCGGCCGTGCTCATCGCCATGACCGCGATCGAGCGCCTGACCTCTCACCTGTGCGACCTGGAACTGACCGTGCCGCGCGACGAGCTCCTGTGGCGGCCCGGCCCGTTCCACCGTGCGCTGGCACACCTGCCGGTGCGCTTCACCCCCATCCGCCCCGATCAGCCGGGAGAATCCCCTTGGGCAGTCCAGCCCCCGTCGCCCTCGACCCCTTCGGAGCGGACCTCCCCGGTGAGGTCCGCCGGCTACGTGACCTCGGCCCCCTGGTCCTCGTAGAGCTCGCGGGAGGCATCCCGGCCTGGGCCGTCACCCGGCACGACCTGCTCAAGCAGCTGATCCTCGACCCGATGGTGAGCAAGGACAAGCGGCACTGGCGGCTGCTGCCCCAGGCGCTCACCGAGCCCGGCTGGACCTGGATCATGACCTGGATCGGCGTGTCGAACATGCTCAGCGCCTATGGCGAGGAGCACCGTCGGCTGCGCAAGCTGATCGCCCCGAGCTTCACCGCGCGCCGCACCAAGGCCATGCAGCCGATCGTCGAGGAGATCGTCGCGGAGCTGCTGGACGCCATGGCCGCGGTGCCGCCGGGCCAGGTCGTCGACCTGCGCAGCGCCTACGCCCACCCGCTGCCGATGCGGGTGATCTGTGAGCTGTTCGGCGTCCCCGCGGACATGCGGGTGGAGATGGCCCAGATGATGGAGGCCATCATGGACACCACCGCCACCCCCGAGCAGGCGGCGGCCACTGCGGCCCAGATCGCCACCGTGCTGCCCGCCTTCGTCGCCTACAAGCGCGAGCACCCGGACGACGACCTGACCACTGAGCTGATCAACGTCCGTGACGGCGGCGACTCCCTCAGCGACGACGAGCTCCGCGACACCCTGCTGCTCCTCATCGCGGCCGGGCACGAGACCACCGTCAACCTGATCGGCAACACCGTGCAAGCCCTGCTCACGCATCCGGACCACCTCCGGCATGTCCTCGCGGGAGAGATCTCCTGGGAGGCGGTGACCGAGGAGACGCTGCGCTGGGCGCCGTCGATCGCCAACCTGCCGCTGCGGTTCGCCATCGAGCCGATCGAGATCGCCGGCGTACGGATCGAGGCGGGCGACGCGATCATCGCCAGCTACCTGGCGGCCGGGCACGACCCGGACCAGCACGGCCAGGACGCCGACCGGTTCGACCCGACCCAGCAACGCGACGAGCACCTGGCCTTCGGCATCGGCGTGCACCGCTGCATCGGGGCTCCGCTCGCCCGCCAGGAGGCGCTCACCGCCCTGCCCGCGCTGTTCGCCCGGTTCCCGGACCTCCGGCTGGCCGTGGACGAGACCGACCTGCCGCATGTCCCGTCCTTCATCGCGCACGGCTGGAGCCGGCTGCCGCTCCTGCTGCACCGCTGACCCGTACGCCACTGTCAGTCCGGGCTTGTCCACCATCACCGCCTGCACCCGGGGAACCGCACGTCACGCAGGTCCTCCGGGACCAGAGCGGGCCACGGGCTCGCCTTGCGGTGGGTGGCCTGGAAGGAGGCGGTGCACACTGCGGTGTCGCCGACGACGGTCCTCACAACCAGCCACGCCCCTTCGCAAGGAGTGCGGCCTGGAAGCGGGTGGCGGCGCCCAGGCGGGCCATCAGGTCGGCGATGTGGGCGCGGAACTTGCGGACGGAGATGTTGAGGGAGCGGGCTGCGGCCTCGTCGGTGTCGTGGCGGGTGAGGGCGTGCAGGACCTGCTGTTCGATCGGGGACAGGGGCAGGTCGTCTAGGTCGCGGGCGCGTTCCCACATGCCGTCGAAGACGTCGGCGAGCATGGCGACCACGCCGGGCTGGCGGATCTGCAGGGCTCCGGCCTTCGGGTCGGCCGGGTCGGCCTGGATGAAGGCGACGGCGCGGTTGACGATGGCCAGGTGCCGGATCGGCTCGGTGGTGGCCCGGTGCAGATCGCCCAGGGCACCCATGCTCCGGGCGAAGAGTTCCTGGGCGGGGTCGTCCAGGGCGCGGGCGGAGAAGAGGGTGCGGCTGCGCAGGCCGCGCCCGAGGAAGCCCTTGAAGGTTGGGGTGGCGTAGCCGGTCTCCGCGTAGAACGCGCGTTCCTTCAGGTGGGCGAACTCGCCGGGATCCTCGTTCATCAGGGTGTGCATGCGCCGGGTGACGGCCTGCCCGTCCGGCAGGTGCTCGACCAGTTGCACGGACCGGCCGCTGCGGTGCTCCTCGGACAGTTCGGTGAGCACGTCCCAGGCCAGGCACATTTCGGCGAGCTGGCGCTGAGTCTGCTGCATACGCCGCCGTACCAGCAGATCCACGGCAGCGACCGGAGGAACCGCGGTGAGCAGGTCGTCGACCAGCTCGAGGGCTTCGAGCTCGGCGAGCACGGCGCGGGCAGCCGGCATGCGCAGGTCGATGGCGGCGCGGTCCATGTCAGAGCGCGGCTCTCGGAGCAGGAAACGGTAGAGCCGCTCCTGCTCAGCGGTCAGCCCCAGGCTGGTCAGGGTCATCGTCGCCGCCCAGGTGGTGCGGGTTCATCGGAGAAGTGCCGCCACGGTGCGGCGGGCGCGTCGTACGCCCCGTAGCAGCCCCGGTCACGCGGGTGATCTTCCGGGGGCGCGGGCTGGACCAGCACGATCGTTCAGTTCGCGTCGAGGAACGCGGCGATGTCGGCGGCGAGCTCGCCGGGGTGTTCGCCGTTGATCGCGTGCGAGGCGCCGGGGTAGACCTTCACCGTCCCCGTGCGAAGCACGCGCTCGGCGACCCGGCGGGAGGCGGCGACCTCGTGCATCACCGAATCGCCCGCCAGGATCGCCAGCACCGGGATCTTCAGGCCGCCCAGCGCGTCTTCGCTGATACGGGTGGGTTGCGGCAGGTGCAGGGTGTAGTTCTTCATCCCGGACTCGATCATGTCCGCCACCGGCACGTTCGCCACCGGCGCGCCTCCGGCGGTATAGGAGTTGAACGAGTCGCGCCAGGACCTGGGCAGCCACGGCACGGAGGCGGGGATGGCGCGGATAGCCGTGCCGGCCGGGATGTCGGAGAAGGTGTACACCGGGTCGATCAGCGTCAGCGTGGCCACGTGTCGTGGCCGGTGGACGGCCAGGTTCGCCGCCGTCCACCCGCCGATCGACAGGCCGACCACGTGGAAGGACTCCTCCGGCAGGTGCGCGAGCACCTGGTCCAGCCACGCCGCCTGGTCCGCGTCGGAGGTGATCGGCACCTCCTGCACGCTCTTGCCCGGCTCGCCCAGCAGGTCGATCGTGTAGACGTCACCGGCCTTCAGCAGGGAGGGCAGGTTGCCGGCCCAGACCGGCGACGCCGACGCCCTGCCGGGCAGGAGCACCAGCGGCTCGGCGCGATCCGGGGAACCTTCGTACCGGTAGGCGCGCACGACGCCGAAGTCGGTGCGCACGTCGATCGACTGGGCGGCCTGTGGCATGGCCGTCATCGCCTTGCCGTAGGCCGCCAGGTAGTCCGCGTGGCCCTGGGCGCTGTTCCAGTGCCCCACCGGTGACGGCGTTCGCAGGGCGAAGGCCAGCGCCACGACCGCGACGGCGACGACGACGCCCGTGATCTTCAGCGCCCGGCGACGGCGGGCCTTGCGGCGGCGCTTGGTGTCTCCCTGCTCGATGTCACCACTCATCGGAACCCCGCTTCTGAACATCGGTCAATTTTTTGACCGTTGTTCAGAAGCATACGTCCGGATGCGATACCGTCGAGCCATGGCAGCAAGGCGCACGGCACCCGGCACCGAGGACAGGCAGCTCAGCCTCATCGAGCAGGCCCGGCGCGATCAGCTCATCCAGATCACCATCGACCTGGTGGCCGAGCATGGATACGCCGCCACGTCGCTGACACGGATCGCGCAGACCGCCGGGATCACCAAGGGCGCCGTGCTGTACCACTTCGCCGCCAAGGACGCGGTCGTGGCGGCGGCGTACGAACGCGTCCTCGGCGAGCTTGTGGCCGAGGTCAAGGCGGCGGTCGACGCGGCGCCGGCTGACCAGGCGCCGGCCGCCTACGTGCGGCGGATGGTCGGGCACCTCGCCGACCGTCCGGACCACACCCGCATGATCGTGGGGGCGATGATCAACGGCGACCCTCCCGATCCGTCGGCCCGCTGGAAACCCCTCGCGTCCCTCCTCCAGGACGCCCGCCAGGCCCGCGGCCTGGCCCCGGGCCCTGACCCGCGCACGCTCGCCGTCATCGTCGGCGGAGCGATCGACGGGATCATCGGCGAGCGGCTGCAGGACGGCGACTACGACGCCCAGGCCGCGGCCGAAGCGCTCATCGCGATGCTGGAAACCGCGCTCTTCGCATGATTCGAGGCTGTGGCCGCTGAAGCGGCACGGGATCACGGTTCGGGCAGTCGCCACCGGCGTCGCGCGCGGGCTCCTTCACGTGCCGTCTGTGCAGGTCATGGCTGCGCTCGCGGTACGGCTCAGCGCAGCTCCTGGATGCGGACCTGGTTGCCCGCGGGATCGCGGAAGGCGCAGTCGCGAACCCCGTACGGCTGCTCGATCGGCTCCTGCATGACCTCGGCGCCGCTGGCCTGCACCCGCTCGAAGGTGCCGTCGAGGTCGGCGGTGGCCAGGAGAATGCCGGCGTAGGTGCCCTTGGCCATCATCTCGGCGATGGTGTGGCGCTCGTCCTCGGTGACGCCGGGGTCGGCCGCCGGCGGCTGCAGGACGATGGACGTGCCGGGCTGGTCAGCGGGGCCGACCGTGATCCAGCGCATCCCGCCGTACCCCACGTCGTCGCGGACCTCGAACCCGAGGGTGTCGCGGTAGAAGGCCAGGGCGGCGTCCGGGTCGTCATGCGGGAGGAAGCACGAGCGAATGGTGATGTCCATGCCGGTCAGGCTAGGGGCGGCTCACTGAGCGGCGCTTCTCGATTCCTGATCGGTCTGGTCACCTGCTTCGCCACGCACGACGGCATCCCCGCCGTCGCCCGCGCCGCCTCGCGCCGATAGACGCTGGGCGGCACGCCGACCAACTCGGTGAAGCGAGTGCTGAAGGTGCCCAGCGACGAGCAACCGACCGCGAAACAGACCTCGGTGACGCTGAGGTCGCCACGACGCAGCAGCGCCATCGCGCGCTCGATCCGCCGCGTCATCAGGTAGCCGTACGGCGACTCGCCATAGGCGAGCCGGAACTGGCGGCTGAGGTGCCCGGCGGACATGTTCACGCCGCGGGCGAGTGCCTCGACGTCCAGCGGCTGCTCGTACTCCCGGTCGATCCGGTCGCGAACACGGCGCAGCCGCGCGAGGTCGCGCAGGTGCTGCGCCTTGGCGGGACTGCTGGTCACCTGCGAAATCGTGCCACGTCGCACCACAGTTGCCAAGCGCGCCGGCGTCCCACCCCTTCCAGCCCCACCTGCGAACTCAGCCGACGGCGGCGCCGAACCACCGAGGCAGCTGGTTGAGCAGATCCTGCTGATCGTCACCGACCCACGCCACGTGGCCGTCCGGCCGCAGCAGCACGGCGGGCACGTCCAGTTCCTCGCTGACGTCGACGACATGGTCGACCCGATCCGCCCATCCCGCGACCGAGAGCCGGCCGCTCTGGTCGAGCAGTAGCCCGCGGCCGCCGTGCATCCGCTCGTAGAGGCGCCCCCGCTTCAGCCCCACGTCCCGCAGCCGCCGGCCGAGCAGTTCATGCCCGTCACCGAAGTCGTAGCGGACCCCGATCGCAGTGAGCTTCTCGATCAGGTACCGGTTCACGTCCTCGAAGTCCATCAGTTCTGACACCAGCCGGCGCACTGACTGGGGCCCCGGCTCGGTGGACAGCAGCTCCATCTGCGCGCGGGTGTTGTCCAGCACGGCGGCGGCCACCGGGTGCCGTTCGGTGTGGTAGCTGTCCAGCAGCCCCTCCGGTGCCCAGCCGTGGACCTCGGCGGCCAGTTTCCAGCCAAGGTTGAACGCGTCCTGGATGCCGAGGTTGAGTCCCTGCCCGCCGGTCGGCGGGTGGATGTGCGCCGCGTCGCCGGCCAGCAGCACCCGGCCGACCCGGTAGCGCTCGGCCAGGCGGGTGCCGTCGCCGAACCGGGAGAGCCAGCGCGGTGAGTGCGCGCCGAAGTCGGTGCCGGCGAACACCCGCAGCTGCTGCTTGAACTCCTCGAGGGTCGGCGGGACCGTGCGATCCTCGGCCACCCCCTCGGCGGGCACGCCGACGCGGTACACCCCGTCCTCGAGGGGCATGGCACCGAACCGCAGTTGGGTCTTGCGCACTTCCGCGACGATGGCGGCAACCGTCGCCGGATCCTCGGTCACCTCCATCTCGCCCAGCAGCGTCTCGACCTTGGAGGGCTCACCGGGGAAGCCGACGCCGAGCAGCTTGCGCACCGTGCTGCGGCCGCCGTCGCAGCCGACGAGGTAGCGCGAGCGCAGCGCTGGTCCATCACCTCGATGCTGCGCACGTGCAGGCCGAGCCCGCGGACCACCCTGGTCGGCTCCGCGTCCTTCTCCAGCACGAGCACGTGCACATCGTGCAGCCGCAACTCGCCGGCCAGCATCAAGCCGGTCGGTCCGCCCCCTGCAATGATCACGTCAAACATGAGCCGCCCATTCACTGAGGTTGCATTTCGGCCAGCTGCTCCGCGCGGTCCTGCGGCGCACACCCGCGAGCACACGTACGTCGCGATCCCTGATTTCCGCAGATTCTGGCTCCGGCCGTAGATTCTGCGGCACGACCCGGATCTTGCCGCAAGGCCCCCAGCGCGCTATAGGTTGAAAGTGGCAGGCGGTTACCATTCTTCTTGTCATTTGCGAGCGGGCTCTTCTCGAAGTGGTGACGCACCACGCACGGCGATGCCGGCGACCAGGAGAACTTCACGAGCCTTCGGGTGAAGGCGCGGAACGAGAGATTCCCCGTGCCAGCCGTGGTTACCGTCCTAGCCCCACCGGGCCACTAGCCAATCTCGCCACCCTTGCAGGCCTGGGCCTCCGTGGCGCCGCGCGTGCCGACCGTATCCCGTCCAGGAACACCCTGCTCGGCTGATCGAGACCATGGTCAGACGCATTCCTCGGTGATGTCGGCCGCGGCTGACCAGTGGGCGGCAGACATCACCGAGGGCGTTCCGCTTGTTCAGACGGTGTTTGAATGGGTTCAGCTACCGCAGTAGTACATCGCCCATTGCCCCTTGTAGCCGTTTGTGCACCGAAGCTGCCGGAACTGCGTCAGCACCGAATTGCTCGATAGAGTGGGCTTGCACTTCGTCTTCCAGCACTTCTACGCGTAACCGCACTCCGCCGCGGTGGCGTTCCGCTCAGGCGTGACGAGCGACAGAATGCGGTCGGAAAGTGTCCCGACGGCTGGCATTTTTCCCTTTCGTTATGCGCTGGAACCTGTGTTTCAGCAGCACCTGGAGCCGATGGCTCGTACCCAGCAATAGGGGACGCCGACCTTGCAAACGCAGGTGACCATGTTCCGGACCTTCCCGCTGGCACACCTGGAACTGGGCCGGCACGTGCCGTCCGGCCAGACCCTGCCGCGCATGCCCGAAGGGCATTTTCTGACGGCATGGGCCGTGTCCTCGGGAAGAGCCAGGCCGAGCATGCCGTCGGCCGCTTTTTCGATCAGTTGGAGCAGCATTTACTTACACCCACTCTCGACTCAGAAAAACCGGACTCGGCACTTTTTCTTCTTGTAGAGCCAGCAGTCTCTGCCCTGGCCGTCGTTGCAGCACCGGTAGACGAGGCGAGTCGTCCCATAGCATGGGGACTGGACGTACCAGCAGGTGCCGGAGGCGCTTGCCTTCTCCTCGGGGAGAATTCGGCCGAGTGCGTGGTCGGCCAGCATTCCGATTAATTTCATCTACCCCTCCTATTCTTTTCCGGGCATCATTTTTCTGATGGTGATGGCGTGGATATCGGACATCTGGAAAAAGCCGTGGTCGCGGGAGTCGAAGCTGGCGTTCGTGTTGTCGCCGAGCAGGACCAGGCGGCCGGCGGGCACCCGGTCCACCGCGCTGGCGGCCCTCGCCGCCTCGGGCACGAGATCTCCGGGGAGCGCGGCGATGCGTTTGATGAGGAACCGTTCGCCGATCTCCAAGGGGTTGGTGACGACCGCTATCTGGCCGCGCCGCAGGTCAGACGGGGAGGCCTTGCGGGCCAGGAGGCGGTCGCCGTCGACCAGGGTGGGCGCCATGCTGTAGCCGTCGACGCGGATGATCGAGTATGTACGGCGCAGCCATACGACCAGGGCGGGGAGCAGTCCGGCGGCGAGCAGCCAGAACCTCATGCGACCACCGCCTCGTCGGGATCCACATAGCCCTTGGCCTGCATGCGGAAGAGCCGGGCGTAGCGGCCGCGGGTTGCCATGAGTTCGGGGTGTGTCCCTGCCTCCACGATGACCCCGTTCTCCAGCACGACGATGCGGTCGGCGTCGCGCACGGTGTTGAGCCGGTGGGAGATGAGCACGCTGGTGGCGCCCTCGCGCTGGTGGCGCGTCCTGGCGTGCACGTCTGCCTCGGCTTCGGGATCCAGCCCCGCCGAGGGTTCGTCGAGGATCATGAGGTCGCGGTAGCCGCGGAACATGGCCCTTGCCAGGGCGGTTCGCTGCCACTGACCGCCGGAGAGCAGCACGCCGGTCTCGGGGTCGTCCTTTTCGTCCTCGTCGAAGAACATGCGGGTCAGAAGGGTGTCGTAACCCCGGGGAAGTGAGGAGAACTTGTCATCGACGCCTGCCCGCTGGGCCGCGGCCCGGATCCGGGCTCGGTCTTCCCTGGCGGCGACGAAGCCGATGGAGACGTTGTCGGCCGCCGACATGTCGTAGGCCATGTAGTCCTGGAAGAGTCCGGTGATGCGATTGCGCAGGTCCTCGGGGCGCACGGCGCGGATGTCGACGCCGTCCCAAGTGATGGACCCGTGCTGCGGGTCATAGAACCTGCACAGCAGCTTGACGAGCGTGCTCTTGCCCGCGCCGTTCAGGCCGACGACCGCGATCGCCTCGCCGGCGGGAATGAACAGGTCCACGCCGCGCAGGATCCAGGGATGGTCGTCGCTGTAGCGAAACCAGACGTTCCTGAACTGGATGCCGTGCCGCAGGCTGGCAAGAGGGACGGGGTTAGCCGGAACCGGCAGGTCGGGCTCGGCGCGGGTAACCGCCACATAGTGGCCGAACATGATCAGGTCCTGGTGCAGGGACGCGATGGCCTGGATCAGTCCGGTGAGCGCGCCCTGGACGGCGGCGACGGCCGCGACCAGCAAGGACACATCGCCCACGCTCAACATGCCCGACCGGGCGGCGAGCACGGCCCAGATCAGCCCGCCTCCGGCGACCACGGCTCCCAGCAAGGTGAGCGCGCCTTCGACGGAAAGCTCCTTCAGATCCATCCGGCGGTGCGCCGCGTTGGAGATCTGGAGCTCCGCCATCATGCGTCCGCGCAGGAACTTGCCGCTGTTGAAGAGCCGGATCTCCTTGGCCGCCTCGACCGTGCCCAGGAGGCTGCCGTAGAACAGCTGACGCCGTTCCGCCGGGCCGATCTCCCACAGCATCGACGCCCGCCGCTGCGACAGGCGGAGCTGGGCGATCAGCGCGGGTACCCCGGTCACCAGGACGATCGCCGTCAGAACCGGACTGATCACCAGGAGCGAGCCCACCATGCCCAGAAGGGTGATCGCCGACTGGACCGCCCCGAACGAGCCGGTGACGACCGCCTGGCCGGTCTGCAGGCTGCTCTGCGCCAGCCGCAGCCGGTCGTGGAAGTCCGGATCCTCGAAGTACCGCAATCCAGCGAAACGCAAGGTCGCCGTGAAGAGCCGAGCCGTGGTCCGCGCCGTGAACACTCGGCCCATCTGGTTCCCGAGATACTGGCTGACCTGCGGCAGCGCCGCGATCGTCACCCCTGCGGCTGCCAGTGCCACCGCCATCGTGACCAGGTCGGCCCCCGGCTTTCCGGCGGCCAGGTCGTCCACTACCAGCTTGGTCAACCAGGCGACCGCGACCGGTGCCACCGCCTCGACCAGCATCACCAGGATGTAGACGACCATCAGGCCGGGCGACGTCCGTAAGGCGATTCCCGCCGCCAAGCGTGCCGTACCGATCATGCGTGGACCGTGTCCGGAAGGTCGACGTCGCTGCTGATCACCATGCCCGCCGCATCGGTCGTGATCACGGTCGGGTACCCGTTGACGTTGAGCGCTGTCTGGATCGGCCCCAGGGGTTCCTCCCGTACGACACGCGCCACCTTCGCCAGGCGAGCAACGTCCATGGCGGCCTCCTCCGCCGAATCGGAGACGACCACGGCCAGCACGGGATCCGAGAGCCGACTGGCCCGCTCGGCGAACTTCGGCAGCAGATCCCGGCAGGGTTCGCAGGTCGGGGAAAAGACCCCGATCAGGGCCGGACCGCCCAGCAGTTCCGCGGAGATCGGTTCACCGTCGATGGTCGTGGCGACGAACTCGGGAAGTCTCTCCCCGACCGCGGGACCGTCCAGCATCGCTGGCGGAACGGACGGGTGCGCGGCCTGCCTGCGCAGTCGGCGGATCACACCGATGATCAGCAGCAGGTTGAGCAGGCCCAGCAGGCCGACCAGCACGACAGCGGCAATCAGATACGGCATCACACGCCCCCTGAGGGTTCCATGAACAAGCTGACGATGTCGTCGAAAGCGATCATGATGATCGCGCCGACCAGCCCGGCCGAGACGGCCAGCGTCATTCCGGCGGCCGACGGCGGGTCCGCCGGACCGATGTCGGCAGCCGCCCAACCGAATACGGCGAAAGCCAGCAGAAGGCTGTTGCGCGCCAGGTGCACGGGCCCGAGCGTGGACGCGGCGAAGCCGAAACACCGGCAGGTCAACCGCAGGCCTCGCCGGATCGAGACGGCGATCACAACGCTGAACACACCCAGCAGGACCCCGCCCAGCGGCAGCCCCACCTGCGGTATCACCACAAGGACGGCCACCGCCGCCTCCGCGGCGGCCACAGAGACGGCGGCGGGAAAGCGGACGCGCGCCGGCAGCATCGCCAGGGACGATGCGAACGAACGCAGAGCCGTACGGCTGCGCAGCTTGGTGAACGCGGACACCGCGAACACCACTCCAATCAGCACCTGGCATCCGGCGAGCAGCAATTCCATGCCAGGCTATGTTGCACAGCCCCGCTAGCCCACCGCTAGCGCGCTCTTAGCGCAGGTCTGCTGTAGGGGTTGCTGTCTAGACCGAACATGAGTATGAGTCGCTTGCGCACGTGGCTACCGTACGCACCCTTCGAGTAGGGCCTGCCACGTGGCATGCCCCTCTCGCGTGCTCATACGGTGGGTCTCGAAGGCCTTTCCGGAGTCTGGGTCGGTACGCCTAAGGAACGCTTGGCCACCACTGGCGCACAGTTCGTAGATGACGCCATCGCAGTGGCAGGTCCAGAGGAGTGTCCTGCGCCGTGGCTCTTTGCGGACGGTGAGCCATACGAGCCGTGTGCAGTTCGGTTGCGGCTCGGGCAGGTGGGAAGACAGGCAGTCGTTCATGCGGCTTGGCCAGCGAGGGCGAGCGGGATGAGGGCCCAGACGGTGCGGCCGGCTGCGTCTCCATGAACGCCCCAACGCGTGGTCAGGGTCTCCACCAGGTGGAGGCCGCGTCCGCTCCGGTCGTCGTTTTCGGCTTGGCGTAGATGCGGGGCGGTGGGGCCGCCTTCGTCGAGGACGGCGGCGATCAGCAGAGTGCTGCCTGCGTGGAGGGTGACGCCGAATCGGCCACCGGGAAGTCCACTTCGGGTGTGGCGGATGGCATTGGTGGCCAGCTCGGACACGACCAGTTGGGCGGTGTCGGTCTCGGGGCGGTCTCCCAGGTAGCTCGTGACGAACTGGCGTGCCTCGCGGATCTGGGCTCTGGTGCCGGGGAAGTTGCGACACCACCGGTGGATCTCTTTGGGGCTGTTCAGCGCTGGGGACATCGCCGTTTCCTTGCGTTCATGCAGGTCGAAGCACTGCCGTCGCTTATCCGCACTTAAAGTACTAGTGCTATACTTCAAGTACAAGAGACTTGATGTACTTGCGCCGCACAATAAGTACTGGTCGAGTAGAGACATCGAGATCCCAGACCGTGACGGCGAGCCAGGAGGGCGTACATGTTCGGACTAATGGTTCGATTCACCTGCAAGGACGAGGACAGCGCGGCGGCGTTCGACACCCTCGTCGGTGAGACAATCGAGGCGATCCGCCAGCACGAGCCGGGAACGATCGTGTACGCCTCGCACCAGGTGGACGGCCAGCCGCTCCAGCGGATCTTCTACGAGCTGTACCGAGACCGGGACGCCTTCGACGCCCACGAGCAGACCGAGCACACCAGGCGTTTCCTGGCGGCCCGGGAGCAGCTGTTGGCCTCGGTCGAGGTCGACTGGCTGAGACTGCAGAGCGGGAAGGGCACGACATCGTGAGCATGGAGTATCAGCGGGCGCTCGGACGGCGTATCGCCCAGGAACGCAAACGGCGTGGCCTGTCGCAGGCCGAGCTGGCCCGGCTGGTGGATCGGTCGGTGGCGTGGATCTCGCAGGTGGAGCGGGGCGTGCGCAAGGTCGATCGCATGTCCGTACTGGAGAAGGTCGCCGAGACGCTGGATGTGCCGCTGTCAGAGCTGGCCGCCGAAGCGCCCGTGGTCGCCGCCACCAATGAGGAGATGCCTGGGACGGCGGGGTTGCGGCTGGTGTTGTCGGGCGCCCATTCGCTGCAGGCCATGTTGCACGCCACGCCGGTGCCTGCCACCGATCAGCTCAAGCCGCGGGTGGATCACGCGTGGGAGCTGGCGCATGAGAGCCGCTACGTCGAGCTGACGGAGCTGTTGCGCGGGCTCGTGCCGACCCTGGAGAGCGCGGCGCGGTCCGCACCCGCAGACCGGCAGGCTGAGCTGTTCGAGCTACTGGCGGTGACCTATCAGGCGTGCTCGGCGTCGCTGGCCAAGCTGGGCGAACCGGAAGCAGCGTGGATCGCGGCCGATCGGGCTATCGGTGCGGCCGAGCGGGCAGGCAATCCGTTGATGATGGCGGCCGGGGCGTTCCGGCTGGGCTTCGTCTTCTTGGGAGCGCGTCACTTCGATCAGGTTGAGGAGACGGCGCGCACGGCCGCTGAGGCGCTGTGGTTCCTGACCGATCAGGGCAATGTGGAGGCGATGTCGCTGTGGGGTGGGCTCACCTTGCAGCGGGCGGTGGCGGCCTCGCGACTGAATCAGGCCGACGTGGCGTACGAGCACCTGTCGCGGGCCGGTGAGATGGCGGCGCGGGTTGGCGACGGGCGCAACGACTACAACACCGAGTTCGGGCCGGCCAACGTGGCGCTGCATGAGGTGGCCGTGGCGGTGGAAGTCGGCGACGCCGGACATGCGCTGCGCGTCGGTGCCGCAGTGGACACCTCGACGCTGTCGTCGGAACGGCGGGCGCGGCTGGCGGTGGATCTCGCACGGGCACATGCGCAGCGCCGTCAGGTGGATGAGGCGATGGCTCAGCTGCTGGAGGCCGAGAGCATCACGCCTGAGCAGGTTCGCAACCATCGGGTTGTGCGGCAGCTCGTGTCCGACCTGCTGTCGATGCAGGATCCGACGTCGTCTGAGCTGCGGGAACTGGCCGATCGAGTGGGGGCGTAGAAAAAGTACGTCTACACGTACTCTAAGTACTAGCGATTACTCTCAGTATCAGGTAGCGTTCGTGTTGTAGCTGGAACTCTCTGTAGTCGGAGGGTGGCGGCCCGGCACGAACGCTCTTCGCGTTTCAGGGGTAGATCACGGAGGTCCGCTCACGGAAGCCGGACAACCTACGGCGAAGCTGGGGAACCATCCGCAAGGCCGCCGGCCTCGGCGAGATGCGCTTGTACTTCGGTCACACCTGCGTGACACTCCTGCTCAACCTCGGCGTCCCGCCCCAGGTCGTCCGCGACATTGTCGGCCACAGCGAAGTGACCATGACCATCTACGCCCACGCCTCTCTCGACGACAAGCGCAATGCTCTGCGCAAGCTGGGGGATGCTCTCGGCTAACGCGCGTTTAAGTCACGAGGGCAGTCGGCCTGAACCGGCTGCCCTCCTGTCTTACCCCTACGCAGCTGATCGAAGGCTGAGACCACCGGCGGTTCCATCAGGGCGGCAATGATCAGCTTGGCGACATCCGCAGGTTTCTGGACGGAAGTGTCCACCTCCAGGTCATAGCAGCCATGCGTATGGACCGGCTCATCGAGTTGCGGCGCCGACGTCATCCTGTCGGGTCGCCCTCTCTCACGCCGTTCTACCTCCTCCAGAGGACATCGAATTCCGACGAACAGCACCGGAATCCCCTCGAACAGAGCGAGGTAGTGATCCAACATCTGCGGTGTGATCACCGCCTCCGAGATCACGTCATGGCCAAGCAGTGTGAGACTGCGCAGCATGTGCAGGTAGCCATCGAGCACTCTACGGAAAAGCACGCCTCCGTAGTCCTGCCGCCAGTATCGACCCTGGTAACCACCGCGCAACTCGTCCAATGAATGGTGAAAGAACGGCTCAGCCAACTCCTCTTGCAGTGCCTTCGCCACGGTTGTCTTCCCTGAGCTTGGAGTCCCGTTGAGGAAGACCAGTCGCCCGACTCGCTCGGGGACGGGACCAAGAAGGCTGCCCGGGTGAAAGTCCATGACTCACGGTAGGACGGCAGCGCCCACGTGATCCACTGGATTGATGCGCGACGTTGCTATCAGCGTTGCTGTCACAGACACGAAAACGCCCCGGAGCAGTCTTCTTCGCTTCGGGGCATCTTGGCTGTTCAATGCTGGTGGTCAGGGGCAGGGTCGAACTGCCGACCTTCCGCTTTTCAGGCAAGCCGAGCACCCGTTCCCGCCAGGCTCATGACGGCGCTGACCAGGCCCCGACCATCCCCAAGCGTCCGTCAACGTCCGTGATCGTCTGCCGCGGTTGTCACTCAGTTTGTCACTCAGTCACTCCACCAAAGAGGGTAAGCATTCACCGCCTGACGTTCCGGAGCCGGTCGTACCGTTGCACACCTCTGATCGATCACACAGCGCGATCAACAGAACCCGAAACGTACAGGCCGTGAATGCTGCCCCATGGTGACCAGCTTGCCGTGTCACCGCGACACCCTCGCCTCTATTTTATCGTTTCGTAAATCCCCTTCGCCGTCATAGACGGCACCGGCCGACCGGACGCCGCCTCAGCGGCGAAATCAAACCTGCTCAGCTCCGCAGTTCCCGTCCCCGCCTGGTAAGACAGCAGATAACACTTACCGTACAGCTCGAACGGAGCCAGCGTCGTCCACCCCGTCGCCCAGTTCTGCTGCCACACATTGCTGTACGAGCCGTCCTGGTCGAACTTGTCAAGACTCGCTTCGCCCGACCCGTTCTTGTACGACAGGAGGTAATACTCGCCGTACGCCTTGAAGGGGACGAGTGTCGTCCACCCCGTCGTCCACCCCTGCTGCCATATCCCGCCGTATGAGCCGTCCTTATGGAATTTACTGAGGTCCGCGTTTCCCGACCCGTTCTTGTACGACAGGAGGTACGGCTCGCCGTATAGCTCGAACGGAGTGAGTGTCGTCCACCCCGTCGTCCACCCCTGCTGCCACACCCCGCTGTATGAGCCGTCCTTGTGGAATTTACTGAGGTCCGCGTTTCCCGACCCGTTCTTGTACGACAGGAGGTACGGCTCGCCGTATAGCTCGAACGGAGTGAGCGTTGTCCAGCCTATCGTCCACTGTTCTTCCCAAACTTGGGTTATTTGCATAATGGGAGTCTTACTTGATGGTCGGACGGGTGTCAACCGGCATGAGCGATCGGCATGGTCCGCCTTTCCCGGTCGACGGCATGGTCCGCCTTTCCCGGTCGAGTGAATCCGATGTAAGCATTCACGTCGTGCACAGGCCCGCGGAGGAGGTCTGTGACTCCCCAACGCCACCCGGCCGTGCTCACCAGTTGTGATCACGACCGGGTGGCCTGACCGTATTTGTCATCGTCTAGTAGCACGAACACGTGATCAATGCCCTCCGCTCGGGCCAGTGCGATGAGCCGCACTGCGTCGAGCAGCAAAGCGCGTCTCGTGACACTGCGGACTGTCCGGGTGTAAACCTGCTGCAACACCGGGGGACCCCCCGGGGTGTTACAGCCGGTCTCCCGCGCGTAGCGCACTCAGAAAGGCGTGCGAAGCACCATTGACTGGTCGGAGCATGGTTGAGAGCGGCTGTTCTGGTTGAGGTCGTCACCATCTCATGGACAGCAGGGACGGCCTTCCCAAGAGGCCTGTCCCTCGCCTTGGACTGCGTTAGTGCTGGTCGCAGCAGGCTCAGGGACAGTAGGGACGGCAGGGACACTGACTGTCGACGTCGCATGTGACCCATCTAGGGGCCCACGGGCTTCATGCCATGGAGTTCCAGCACCTGGGCGACGGCCAGCGTGCGAGGGTGGTACCGGGGCGCGTCCCATGGAACGAAGACGCTCCGAATGCCAGTACTGCCGAAACGGTTGGGATGCCTCCCGCGAGAAGCCGGCGTGCTGCGCTCTGAGGAGCGGGCAGTGTTGCGAGTCCCGCCTGTCCACCCGCATGGTCCAGTCCATACATGCGGTCCTGCAGAACGCTCTGGAGTGCGCCGTACGAGAGGAGATCATCGCTCGCAACGTCGCGAAGCTCGTCAAGGTCCCGGTGCCCAAATACAAGGTCAATCGCGGCCTGACCGTCCCGCAGGCCCGTGCCGTCCTCAAGGCCGCTCGCGACCATCGCCTATACGCGCTGTACGTCCTTGCGCTCTGCCTCGGCCTGCGCCGTGGGGAGCTCCTCGGGCTCCGCTGGACAGACGTCGACCTTGAGGCCGGCAAGCTGGAAGTGGTCCAGAGCCTCCAGCGGGTCGCGGGCCGTCTCCAGTTCGTCCGCCCCAAGACCTCAGACTCCGAACGAACCGTCCCGCTACCGCCCATCTGCGTAGAGGCCCTGCGAGAGCACCGAAGGAAGCAGTTCGCTGAACGCTCGGACCGCTGGGAGGAGTGGACGGAACGCGGCCGCGTCTTCCCCTCGCGCTGTGGGACCCCCATGGAGCCGGACAACCTACGGAGAAGCTGGGGAGCGATCCGCAAGGCCGCTGGCCTCGGCGGGATGAGGTTCCACGACCTCCGCCACACCTGCGTGACGCTCCTGCTCAACCTCGGCGTCCCGCCCCAGGTCGTCCGCGACATCGTAGGCCACAGCGACATCGAGGTCACCATGACGATCTACGCCCACGCCTCCCTCGACGACAAGCGCACCGCCCTGCGCAAGCTGGGCGATGCCCTCGGATAGCCAACCCCTTTCACGGCTGGGTCAGCACGCTCGGTGACGCCGTTATCGGGCGTGCTTCCATTTGGTCCGATCTCGGAGAACACGAACATAGTCGAACCCCTGATCTTCTAGCTGCCGCACGACCCACTGAGCAGCACGATCGTCGGGATCAAGTTCCCGCAAGTGGAATCGGAGGCTCTCGATAGCGTGCCGCTCACGAGTCTTGCGCCTCTTGGGGGAGAGATCCTGCGGAAGGTTGTGGCACACGTCCGCGATCATGCGCATGTGCTCCAGTTGCGTCAGTGCCGTGTCCGTTTCCCCCGCGGCCAACGCGCGCTTCACGAAGTGAGTGCCGGCTCGCAGCTCAATGAACCCCATGGCCATCAATACTCTGATGGCCTCCTGCGCCGACCCGCGTTCCAATCCGGCCGGCCGGTCACGTGCTGTCCGCATGTCTTCCAGAAAAGTGAAGCAGGAGCAATGGCCTTCACGTTTTTCGATGCAGTGTGGGTGCTGGCAACTGTGGTCGTGCCGGTGATCACGGGACCACACATGGAAGTCCCGCCTTATGTTCCTGGCGCGCCGCGCTGTCTGATACTCCTCCCATCGTGACAGCGTCTTGGGAAGCTGCTGGAAACGCGGCATCGGTACAGACCTGTTAAGACCGCTCTTGATGAGCGCACCGTCGTTCATTCTGAGCACCATGGCCGCAGAGATGCAGCCTTCTACGGGCACATCCCACGACCTACATGGCCAAGGAATCACATAGTGGGTTCCATCCGGAGCAAGGTGAGCAGCCAGAAGCTCGATGGCCTGCGGCTTGGCAGAGCGTGAGGTCTCACGCAGCAATTCGATCATCGTGGCAGTGTCGACGGCACGAACTGTCCGAAGCGCCCTGGGCAACACCGTGCCGTGATCCGGATCTTTCGCCAGAGGCCAAGGAAGTAACCACACGAGCATCAGCCTGCCACGGACGGGCCCAGCAGCGGAGGCGGCGACGTTGCTGTCAGAGGAGATCAAAAAGCCCCGAACGATAATCCGTTCGGGGCATTCTTGCTGGTAAACAATGGTGGTCAGGGGCAGGGTCGAACTGCCGACCTTCCGCTTTTCAGGCGGACGCTCGTACCAACTGAGCTACCTGACCCAGAGCGGTCCTGACGGGACTTGAACCCGCGACCTCCACCTTGACAGGGTGGCGAGCACTCCAAACTGCTCTACAGGACCTTGCGTTTCTTGCGGTTTGCGCTCGCTTAGCTTACCAGGTCTTCGGTGGTCTTCGACCAGCCGTTTTCCGGTGCGCCAAGCGCTCGCAGTGCCCCCAACGGGATTCGAACCCGTGCCGCCGCCTTGAAAGGGCGGTGTCCTAGGCCGCTAGACGATGGGGGCTCAGGATTCCCTGTCGCCTTCCGTCGGAGACCTCTGAAGCATAGGGGACGATTGCCCTTGATGCCAAAGCGGCGGACCGTTGGTCGGCGTTCGTGTGCCAGTGACCGATCCCGTTGGCGACGGGGCGCTCGTTGGCTCCGGAGAAATCATACGTTGTGGGTCGGGCTCCACGTGACGCTGGATGTACACCGACTGCTCCCCCAGGCCGCCCAGCGTGATGTCGTCCCATGCCTGCATGCGCTTGGTCTCCCTGTCGAAGTACAGGACCGAGGCCTGCATGGGGGTGGGCTGGGCGTGTTCGAGGGCGCGCAGGCCGGCGCCGCCGGTCGAGCCCTGGATGAGCATGCGGGTGCCCGAAGGGAGCAGGGTCGTCTTGCGGACGTGGGTGTGGCCGGCGAGGATCATGGGCGCCGCGCCGGAGAAGCCCTTGCCGACGTCCGGGTCGTGTACGGCGATCACGTCCGGCCGGCCGACCTTGGCGAGGTGGGAGCGGGCGAACTCGCCGAGTACGGCGGGATCTGAGTTGACCGCTACGGATTTGTCCGGGGTGAAGCGAGGATCCCCCAGGCCGTAGATCTTCAGGCCCGCCACCGTCTCCGTCTTGTTGTCGAGGACTATGGTGTTCTTCTGCTTCTCGACCGCTTTCTGGGTGACCATCGAGTCGTGGTTGCCGCGTACGTACACGTACGGAACCCCAAGACGGCCGATCTCATCCATGAACTTGTTCTCGGCCTTGGTGCCATGGTCGGAAATGTCGCCCGTGTCGATGATCATGTCCACCCCGAACTGGTCCTTGAGGGAGCGGATGACGTTCCAGGCGATGGGGTTTATATGGATATCGGAGACATGGAGGACTCGGATGGTCTTGGGGTCGGTGTCGTACAAGGGCAGGGTGGAGACGGTGTCGTAGAGCTTGGAGACGTTCGTGACGAGCTTGGTGAGTTGCGCCCTGTACGACTCGAAGCGGGTCACGATCGACTCGGCGCTGCCCACCAGTGACGGCGCGGCGGCGACGAGCCCCGAGTAGCGGGGCTCGACGAGCGAGCTCGGACGGAACGTGAGCGCGGCGAGGGCTCCCGTGCCCGCCAGGCCCACGGCGGCGGCCAGGAGGCCCAGGAAGGCCACTCTGGGCCGCCTGAAGACCATCAGGACCGCGATCAGCGCCCCCGCCCCCGCGCACAGGAGAGAGCGGATCACAAGCGCGCGCACGCCGTCCAGCAGGTCGCTCTCGATGAGGCCGGGCAGGCGGTCGGCCAGACGCGGGTCCTCTATGAAGGCTTTGGCGCGGTCCTGGTCGATGTTCTCGAGCGTGATGCGCAATCGCAGCGGCGCGTCGTGCGTGCGGAACGTGAGCGTGCCGAGCGGGCTGGCGTCCACGACCGTCTCGCCGTGCCAGGCCGGGCGGAGTGACATTCCGGTCTCCACCGGACCGACCTGGGCGCGTACGGTGCCGCTGAGGAAGATCCCCATCCAGGCACCCACGGCCGCGACGAGGAGCACCGCCGCCGCTCTCGCCGTCCTGGAGTTGATGATTGCCTTTGTCCTGTGAGCGAACTTCATACAGTCTCTTGCCTACCCGGGTGACGAGGCAGAATGGCAAGCGTGATCGAGGTTACGCGGGAGAAGTTCGAAGAGCTCGTGTCCGAGGCATTGGACACAATTCCTCCTGACCTCACCCGCGCCATGAGCAATGTCGTCGTGACGGTCGTCGATGACCCGCCGGAGCCCCACCTGCTCGGCCTGTACACCGGTGTCCCCCTCACCGAACGCGGCGACTGGTACTCAGCAGTCCTGCCCGACCGGATCGAGATCTACCGCAACGCGATATGCCAGATTTGCGATACGGAGGAGGACGTGGTGGACGAAGTGCGCATCACGGTCATCCACGAGGTCGGGCACCACTTCGGCATCGACGACGCGAGACTTCACGAGCTTGGCTGGTAACCCTTTGCTTTTGGTTCGCTGCTTTGGGTTGCGGCTTGCCATAATGATCGGGCACCTTAGGTAACACACCGAGCACCGTAAGTCAGGCACAGCGGAGTCCAATGGGGGCCATGCGGGCGCGACGGCCGCAGGGACGGCATCGCCGTGCCGAGGACCAAGCCACATACCGAGAAGTCATTGCCATCAGGGAGTTCAGGGCGCTCTGGTACGGCCAGGGCCTTTCGCTCCTGGGCGACCAGCTCGCGCAGGTGGCACTCGCCGTACTCGTCTACGAGCGCACGCGCTCCCCGCTGGCCACGGCCGCGGTGTACGCGCTGACGTACCTCCCGTCGATCGTGGGCGGGCCACTGCTGGCCGGCCTGGCGGACCGGTTCGCGCGCAGGGGCGTCATGCTCACGTGCGACCTGATCAGGGCCGTGCTGGTGGGCGTGATGGCGGTGCCCGGCATGCCGTTCTGGGCGCTGTGCGCGCTGGTGTTCCTGGTGGTGCTGCTCAGCGCGCCGTTCTCGGCCGCGCGCGCCGCGCTGCTGCCCGAAGTGCTCGAAGGCGACCGGTACGTCATCGGCTCGGCCCTCCAGAACATGACGAACCAGGCCGTGCAGATGCTCGGTTTCGCGGCGGGCGGAGCGGTCATCGCGACCTTGGGCCCCTACCGGGCGCTCGCTCTGGACGCCGCGACGTTCCTCGGCTCCGCGTTGATCCTGATCTCGGGGGTACGGCGCCGCCCCGCCGCGAACCACGACGGCACGAAACCGTCCATGTGGACCATGACCATGGCGGGAGCCCGGCTCGTGTTCGGGTCGCGGCAACTGCGGACGCTTGTCCTGTTCGCGTGGTTGTGCGGCTTCTACATCCTGCCTGAGGGCATCGCGGTGCCGTACGCGGCCAAGCTCGCCACGGGGACGCTGCCGGTTCCCATGATCACCGGGCTGCTGATGGCGGCGATGCCGACCGGAACGGTCGTGGGGGCGTTCCTTTTCAGCAGGTTCGTGGGGCCGGAGCGGCGGATGCGGCTTATGGGGTGGATGGCCATACTGAGCTGCGCGCCGCTGATCGTGACGGCACTCCGGCCGCCGCTCGCCGTGGTGCTCGCGGCGTGGGTTCTGTCGGGGATCGGTGGGGCGTACCAGCTCGCGGCCAATGCCGCCTTCGTCCAGAACGTTCCGGCCGAACGGCGCGGCCAGGCGTTCGGCCTCGTGCAGTCGGGCCTGATGGCCGTACAGGGGATCGGGATCTTGGCCGGCGGGTTCGCGGCGGAGAGACTCGGTCCAGAGCCGGTGGTCGCGCTGGCCGGGATAGCCGGGGTGATCTGCGCGACCGTGCTCGCCCTGGTCTGGACCGGGTCCCGGGAACGCGTGCCCGCCGCGGCCTGATCACGGCTGCGGCTTGTGCTCGCCGCTCCAGTCCGTTCTGCTGCGGTCCTGCTGCTTGTTGATCAGGTCCTGCACGATCGAGGTGTCGCTGTCCTCGTCGGGCATGAGGAGCCAGCCGATCGCGTACACGCCGACGCCCAGTCCGCCGAAGAGCGTCGCGATCGCCAGCGCGATGCGCACCAGGTTGGCGTCGATCCCGACGTACTCGCCGATGCCGGAGCAGACGCCCGCGACGATCCTGCCCTTGTGAGTCCGGCGCAGCTTCTTGACGTTGTATTCGCTCATGCCCCAAGACTGCCCGTCCGCCCGGTGTTCGCACATCAGGATTCCCCCTGGTAGAACCCTGGTAGCCCCCTATGTGAGGAAGGGACCCGCGATGGACGACCTGCTTCGCCTGGACGACCGGCTCGACGCCGACCAGCGGCTTATCCGCGACACGGTCAAATCATTCGTTTCCGACCGCATCCTGCCGTACGTGGGCGACTGGTTCGAGAAGGCTGTCTTCCCGGCGCGCGAGCTCGCGCCCGAGCTCGGCTCGCTCGGCCTGCTGGGGATGCACCTGGAGGGATACGGCTGCGCGGGAACGGACGCGGTGTCGTACGGGGTGGCCTGCCGCGAGCTGGAGGCCGGCGACTCGGGCCTGCGCTCCTTCGTGTCGGTCCAGGGCTCGCTGGCCATGTTCCCCATCTGGCGATATGGCTCGGATGAGCAGAAGGAGGAGTGGCTGCCCCGGATGGCCGCCGGGACGGCGATCGGCTGCTTCGGCCTGACGGAGCCGGACCATGGCTCCGATCCCGCCAACATGCGGACTTATGCCAAGAAAGACGGATCCGACTGGATCCTGAACGGCTCCAAGATGTGGATCACCAACGGCTCCATCGCCGACGTGGCCGTGGTGTGGGCGCAGACCGACGAAGGCATCCGCGGCTTCGTCGTACCGACCTCCACCCCCGGCTTCTCCGCCCCTGAGATCCACAAGAAGCTGTCCCTGAGGGCCTCGGTCACCTCGTCCCTCTACTTCGACGACGTCCGCCTGCCCGCCTCCGCCGTCCTCCCGGGCGTCGTCGGCCTCCGCGGCCCTCTCTCCTGCCTCTCGGAGGCCCGCTTCGGCATCGTCTGGGGCGTCGTGGGCGCCGCCCGCGCCTGCCTGGAGGCGGCGGTGGAGTACGCGAAGACGCGCGTCCAGTTCGACAAGCCGATCGGGGCGTTCCAGCTGACCCAGGAGAAGCTCGCCTGGATGTACGTCGGCGCCGCCCAGGCGGGACTCACCGCCCTCCATCTGGGTGCGCTGAAGGACGCGGGGCAACTGGAGCCGCGGCAGATCAGCTTCGGCAAGCTGGCCAACGTACGCGCCGCCCTGGACATCGCCCGCCAGGCCCGCTCCATCTTGGGCGGGAACGGGATCACGCTGGAGTACCCTGTGATCAGGCACATGAACAACCTGGAGTCAGTGCTGACGTACGAGGGGACGCAGGAGATCCACACGCTGGTGCTGGGGGAGGCGCTGACGGGCCTGGCCGCTTACCGGTGATTTAGGCGTCGCGGGCAGGGCGGTAATCTCTGTACCCTTGCTGTTGCGAGGGGCGTTAGCTCAATTGGCAGAGCTGCGGACTTTTAATCCGTAGGTTCCGGGTTCGAGCCCCGGGCGCCCTACCACCAACGACCTGGGCGGACTCCCCGATCTCCATGATCCGGAAGCCCGCCCAGTTGCATTTCCAGTTGCAGTTAGCCCCAGAGAGCCCGGCCCATGCGAGCTGCTGCTTCGGTTGAGAGTGTCGCTGTGATGTGGGTGTAGCGCTTGGTCGTGGTCAGTTGTGAGTGACCGAGGATTTCCTGAACGACGCTGATGTCCACGCCCTGTTCGATGAGGAGAGTCGCGGCGGTGTGGCGAGCGTCGTGGACACGGGCGTCGTTCTCGACTTCGGCCAGGCGGAGGAGTTCCTTCCATTCGTCCCAGTCCTGGCCGGCGTCTATTGGGCGTCCGTCCTCGTGGCACCAGACGAGGTCATAGTCCTGCCACCGCTCCCCCGCGGATTCTCGTTCGGCCTGCTGGGTCTGCTGGTGAAGCTTGAGGAGCGGGATCAGCGGGGGCGGGATCATGATGGTTCGCTTGCTCTTGCCCTTGGGCTTCACGAAGGCCCAGCCGCCTACCCGCTCAGGGCAGGAGGGCGCGTGCTTGGCGCAATCCGGAGCGCAGAACTTCTGTCCTTCCTTGTTGCATATGTGCTTCCGGCCGGAAGTGCGCTTGGCCTTGGGACAGTCTTCCGGGCAGGGGTAGTGGTGGAGCCTTTGGCCGCAGGCGTGCGGGTCCTTGCAGCCGTGGCGGTAACGCTGGTGCTTGATCTGCCAGAAGACGCGGATGACGCCTCGCTTGAGGTCCACGTACTTCCAGCGCAGGCCGAGCGCTTCACATTGCCGAAGACCGAGCGCGAGCGCCACGGACCAACGGGTTCCGTTCCTCCGGTGATTGGCCGCATCGAGGACGTCTCGGGCCTCGTCGGCGTCCAGCGGTTCGATCTCGACGTCCTCAGCGGTAGGTGCGTCGATGAGCGTGCAGACGTTGCGGGCGACCTTCTCTCTGCGCACCGCGATCTTGAGCGCGCGAGAGAGGATCCGATGGATCTGCACGATCGTGTTCTGGGCGAGGCCCTGTTGTGCGAGGTAGGCGTAGAAGGCGTCCAAGTGCTCCGGCCGTAGCCGGTCGAGGCGATGGGCGCCGAGGCGCGGGATGATCCAGTGTTCGGTTTTGGGCCGGTAGGTGCTCTGTAGGGTGTGCTCGCTGACCTTGAGAGGCGCGATCTCATCCAGGTACGTACGCATCCACTCGGCGACGGTGGGAGCGAGCCCCGGCTTGTCGGACCTGCCGGAGTCCCGTTTCTGCTCCAACTCGCGGACCTTGCGAGTCACCTCGGTTTCGGTGTCGCCGATCCGATGGCGGCGATCGGGTGTGCCGTCGTCCTTGACGCCCATGGTCACGTAGCCGTGCCACTTGCCGTCCTTACCGAGGAAGATCGAAGAACGGCCGTTGGGCTTGCGCGCCATCACGCCGCCTCCTTGCTTTCCAGGTCACGGGCGAAGTCCAGCAGGGCGGCAGCAGGGATCAGGCGGTATCCGTCACGCTTGATCGACCGGAGTTCGCCGGTCTTGATCAGTCGGAAGATGGCCGTACGGCTCATGCCCAGGACCGTGGCCGCGTCGTTCGGCCGGTAGAAGAGTCGTTCCATCACGCCGCCCTCCCTTCCGTTGCCGAAAGATCTTGACCGTCGGCTCTGGCCTGGAGTTCGGCCATGTGAGCGCGCCAGCGTTGCCGCTCACGGACGGATCGCAGAAGCCGTACCGCGAGTGGGGCCACGTTGGCATCACCGGCTGGGACGGGCTTCCAGACGTAGCGGTGCGGGTCTATGGGCTCGTCGGCCTTGCCGAGGGCTTCCAGGACCCAGGTACGGCGGTCCTGCTTGTGCTCGGCCAGGGTCTTGTTCGACCACTTGCGGGACACCAGGACGCGGCGGCCTGCGTAGCCGAGGTGTTCGGGCTTGTGAGCCTTGGACCGGCACCGGCCGGGGGCCATCCCGGCTTTGGCGCCTTTGGGCTGGACTCCGTAGCGCAGCCAGTTCGGGCAGGTCGGCGAGCAGGGCTCGTAACGCAGGGCATCGACGAAGCGAGCCGCGTGCTCCTGCCGGGCCTGGCCGTTGAGTCCATCGCCGAGACTCTTGGTCAGGTATTTGGACAGGTATCGGATGCACTGGTCGGCGTCCTTTGTGCCCGCGAGCACGCCCTTGACGTCGACCTGCTCACCGAAGCGGATCACATGCAGCGGCTCGGCGTCCTCATCGGTGTCCAGTTCGTCGAGGGCCTCGTCCCACGTGGGCAGGACTTCGCCGGTGTCCGGGTCGAGGTAGCCGGCCCCGTCCTGCCAAACGGGCATGTGCTCACCCTCGAACTGCACTTCGTCCACGGAGGGCCACCACACCTGGTGATAAGTGGCCGCCGCGATCTGCTTGATCTCCGCTCGCGGCAGCGTCCCGCGGATAGCCATGTGCAGATGCGGCGCGAGCCGCTTCTGCGGCTCCACGGTGGCGAAGTACTGCACGTCGAAGCCCGCCACGCGGCGCAGGTTCTGCACGAACCGATCCACCAGCTTGGAGAAGTGCAGGGCATCGCGAGCTGCCCGCGCGTAGTCGTACGTGTCTGGATCGACCGGCGCACCATCACAGACCTTGCCATACGAGGGCAAGGTGAGCGTGACGAACAGCGAGGGCCGATAGGTCCTCCCGTCCGGGGCCTGGAAGGTCCGGCCCAACGTCGTGTGCGCCATCCTCCGCTTGGGCAAGTCCGGAGCGTCCTGCCGCCGCCGAGTCGAGCGCGAGCGCTTGGAGGTCGTCGCCCGACCCAGCACGCTCCCCCGCATGCCCGCCGCGTTGATCTCCTGATCCAAGCCCTTGATCACCGCGTCCAAGTCGGTCGTGTCACCGCCGTCTCGATCGGTGTCGTCGCGCTGGGCCTGGATGTCAGCACGGAACTCGACCAGCCAGCGCTGTTCCTCGCTCGGCTCGTCCGGGGTGATCGTCGGTTCCTCGTCCAGGTGCCAGCCCTCGCGGCATTGGGCCTTACGCAGTTGCTTGTTGCGCTTGGCGCACGGCGGACACTTGTCCTCTATCGGCGAGCCGCACGGGACATCAATGATCTCCCACTGACCGGTGTGAGTGTCGAGTCGCTTCAAGGCGATCGGGCGGACGCACACCCCGTACTGGATGGCGACTTGCTCGGCCACCTCACGCGCGAGAGGTTGTGCCATGCGCACAGCCCGAGGCGTGGCGCGGGATGGCGCTGCGACCGCCGGCCGCTCCGTTTGCGTCATTGATCCTCCTCCTCGCCGATCTCGGGAAAGATCAGCGCCGACTGTCCGCACTCACGGCACTCGACCAGCGCCCGGGACGGGTCGAGCCAGAGCATGTTGAGGGTCTTGCAGGTCGAGCAACGCAGACCATCCAGGACGTGGGCCAGAGTCATCGAGCCTCACCGCCCTGTGTGGCGAAGCTGGCGACCATGGCGCGGACGTCGGTGTCGGAGACGTAGGCCGCGCGGACCCGTACCGGGTCGGGACTGGTTTCCAGTCGGACGTAGCCGACGCCCGCGCCCAGAGCGGGATTCGAGGAGATCCGGTCAGCCAGCGCGCCACGGTCGCGTGCGCCGTCGCCGAGGACCATGTCCACCTGTTCGGACTCGTCCAGCCGGAGGGCTATCTTGTCGGGGAACAGGTTGCGGATGGTCATGACCTCCTTGCGAGGGTCCTGGAGTGCCGCCAGGACGCCGACGCCGACCGCACGGCCCTGGGTGGTCAGGGTGGCCAGTGCTGCCGAGACGCGGCGCTTGAGGTCCCTGTCGGATTGGTACGCGGTCAGGAACGCGACCTCATCGACGATGACCAGGATGAACGGATCAGCCACTGTGGGAGCGTGGGAGCGCTGGACGCCGCCGAAGCGCGCGGCCCGCTCCTGCATGACCTTGACGGCCTGCTCCAGCAGGTCGGCGCACTCCTCTGGAGTGGCGGCGTAATGAGGGCCGAACAGGGCACGCCCGAACGAGAGCTCCATCAGCTTGGGGTCTAGCGCCCAGATCTCGACCAAGCCCGCCCGTAGCGCAGGAAGTAGCGCGCGGATGGTGGACCAGATGATGGAGCCTTTGCCCGCTCCGGTGGCGCCGGCCACCAGCACGTGTGTGCCGAGGATCTTCAGCAGCCAAGGGGAACCGTCCTCTTGCCTGCCGATCTCGACCGGTCCGACGGTCGGCGCGGTGGGGATGGGGAGCGCCTGTATCGGCGTGGCCAGTGGATCACGGCGGGGGAAGGTCAGCACCAGTCGACCCGCCTTGACGACCTGGACACGGCAGGAGGGTGCGCCGAAGCCGTGTGCGAGGTGGTCGGTGCGGTCGGCCCAGTCCTTGACGGCTTGCCCGTCGAGCATTCGTATGGTGACGGTGTCGGCCCAGGCGTTGCAGGTGACCTTGCCGAGTCGGGGCAGGTAGTCACGGCCTCGTAGGTGTCGACCTAGCCCAGAGATGATCATGACGGGTTGCCAGTAGCGGCGGTAGACCCAGATGAGCCGCCACCAGGCCAGCAGTCGCCAGCCGACCCAGTGAGTGAACGAAGCGCGATCGATGACGGCCCAGGTGATGAGCCCTACTGGGACCGGCGCGACGAGAAGGAGCGCGGTTTGCCAGCCGTACAGCCAGCACAGCGCGGACGGCACCGCCAGGACCACGGCGACAATGGGGTGCCGAGAGATCGTACGGACGAGCCCAGCGAGCACCCGCCAGGTGAGGATGACGATGGTGACGATGGCGGGGGTTGTGACGACGGCCGGGCGGAAGACGACGGCCGTGTCCGGGGTGGTGGAGACGAGGTTGCGCGCCTCGTCGCCGGGAAGCCTGCGGAACATAAGCTTGGTGCCTCTCGTGATGTGGAGTCGTGGGAGAACCGAGGGGCCGCCGGAAGTTGGCGCTTCTGGCGGCCCCGCCTTGCGTGGTCAGGCCGCCGTGTCGGTGGCGGTCTTGCCGGTGGCCGACTGGTCGGTGTGCAGACGCTCGCAGTCGGCCAGGTAGCGAGCGGCAGCGTTGAAGATCTCGCGGGCGGTGGCCAGGTCGGCGTCAGTGACCCGTCCGGCGCCGGTGGTGGAGATGTGCACGTTGGCCTCGTGCGAGGTGAACTCCAGGAACGGGCCGGGTTGCTGAGCAGCAGCCCGGAGCTGACGCGCAGCTTGGGCGTGTAGAACGAAACACCCAGATGCGGGGCGTCGTCCGGTCGCATGGACAGCGTGATATAGGTGTACGGACCGAGGTTGCTCATGCGGCCCTCCCCCTGGCAGTCGCCTCACGGGTGCCGTCCAGGGCGAGCAAGGAGCGCTCGACCGATCGGGCGTAGCGGGTGGCCTCGTGGGCGAGTTGGCGCGCGAACGTCAGGTCCTCTGCGGTCACCGGACCTGCGGTGGTGACCAGGACGCAGGTGGCTCCGAAGTCGAGCGCCAGCATGGGCTCA
This sequence comes from Nonomuraea sp. B19D2, assembly GCF_040137845.1. Taxonomy (NCBI): domain Bacteria; kingdom Bacillati; phylum Actinomycetota; class Actinomycetes; order Streptosporangiales; family Streptosporangiaceae; genus Nonomuraea; species Nonomuraea sp. B19D2. The sequence continues at coordinate 92,566 of NZ_JBEFAK010000029.1, forward strand.
CGGTGGCCGTAGGGGTGGAGCAGGGTCCGGGCGGTCCGGCCGGTGGTCAGCCGGATCACGCTGGTTCGAGGGGTACGGCGACGGGTCATCAGGCGGCGTCCTTTCCGGCTTTGTTCGGGGTGCTCTGGCGGGGAGCGTGCATCTCGCGGACCTTGATCGAGTAGGCGAGCCGGCCGGCGGCGTTGACGTACGGGGTGATGGACATGCCGTCGAACTCGACCGGCGTGAACGGCAGGCCCGGCATCGGCTGCGGAGGTACCGGCTGGACCGGAGCGAGGATCTTGACCGCCACGGTCTTCTGGGCGGGCTTGAGGGTCGGGTCGCCGTCCATGACCGCGACCTGCCAGACCAGCTCTGCGGTCTGCTTGTCGCGGGCCTGCACGAACCGGCCGTTGGACGAGGCGTCGAAGTCCTTGACGGGCTCGACCTCGCCGACGATGTAGCAGCCGTGCGGGAAGACCATGGCGAAGGTGACGGGGATGGGACCTTGCAGAGCCATGACGGCCCCTTTCTTGGATGTCAGGCACTTGACCTATCAAGTGATGCTCTGAAGATACGACTCGCAAACTTGCTACGTCAAGTTACCTAGCTGGAGTGACACACCTCTTACCGATCCGGTAGACACAGGCCCTCACGATCAAGGAGGAGCCGCAGGTGTACGTGAGGTTTCAAAGCCCCAGCCCCAACGCGCGAGGGGTCCATCCCGGCGTGTTCGGCCTCATCAACGGCCTTGCCAAACGAGGGCGGCTCTCACCCGAGGAAGAGCGCTTCAAGACTGAGAGCCACGCTTGGTATCACGCGAACCTGATCGACCCCAGCGACGTGGACCCCGACATCTACAACCGGGACCGCAACCCAGGAGCCACCGCCTGGTTCAAGCTGTCGGCCGGCCATCTCATCGACCGGGTCTCCGGCTACCTAGAGATTCTTGCCGTACACGAGGTGGCATGCGTACGCGTCGAGATGGCCGACCCCGGCAACGTGATCTACGAGGACGCGCACCAAGTCATCGTCGTGCCCTACCGAACCGGGTAGGCGTCTTCCAACTCGTGACGGTCGGCCGGAAGGAGCACCTCCACCACGACCAGGGGACGACCGGAGGCATCCCGGACAGCCCCGAAGACCGCCAGGAGCGGCACGTTCTTGGGCATGCCGAGCTGCTTGACCTCCTGAGCGGTGGGCATGCGGGCGGTGATCTGCTCCACGATGTGATCGAAGCGGACCCCCTTGCGGGACTGGAGATGCTGCCGGATGCCCTGCGGCAACGGCTCGCCGCTCGTCAGGTCAGTGCCCTCCGACAATTCCAAGGGCAGCCACAGCGAGACCAACTCGCTCGGCTCGCCATCACGGGCGACCAGACGTCGACGCAGGAACGCCTTGCTCTTAGGCTGCGCCTCCAGCAACGCCGCCACCCGATTGGGCAGCGCGACGGCACCGGCCTCGACCAGCTCACCGGGAGCATTGGTCTCTGGATTGGTCAAGTACGCCTGCCCGGGGCGGTTGGGCTCCACGGCCGCCATCGCAGGACGGCCACGCACGAAACGCCCCTTGCCCTGCTGCGACTCGATCCAGCCCTGCTCACGCAGCACCCGCAACGCGGCGACAACTGTGGGGCGCGAGACGCCGAACTCCTGGATGAGCTGGTGTTCGCTGGGGAGGAGAGAGCCGGGCGGGTAGGTCCCCGACTCGATACGCCGTTGAAGCGCCTGCACAAGCTGCGCATACTTCGGAGGCACGGACTCTAGCGACATTCTGACCGTCCAACACCCGACAGGTTGTTTTACCAAGTTTGAGCGTATCCTGGCGTAGGCCGTGTGTCCACGCTGGTTGCTGACGCTGCCCCAGCCTGGGTGAACGATGAGACGCGACGAGCCAGGGAAAAGCGCACCCAGCCCCGCCGGCCAGCGCTCTGTCACTGCCTCGCCGCGCCTGTCTCAGCAACCCTTGATGTACTCGGCCAGGATCGAGGCCGCGCCCTGCGGATCGTTGGCCGGGTGCCGCTTGTTCGCGTCCTGCCAGGAGTAGTAGGCGCCGCCGCGCCCGACGAACACCGACACCGGCAACCCTGGATCGGGCCGGGCAACCATCAGTGCGCTGTTGTTGTCGCGTAGTTCCGCATTCACACCGAGGGCGGTGAGCTCATCACGCAGCCGCACAAGCTTGCGCTCCGCGTCCCATCGCATGACATCCGCCGCCAGTTCGGCCGCGATCGGCTTCATCTCCCGCTCCCTTCGGCCTGGCCTCTTCCGAGGCAGTCGAGACACTCCCGCTCCCCAATCCGTTCGGGCTCCTCCCCGTCGTTGCCGATCAGGAGATCGCGGCGTGAGCTCTTCAGCTTGTAACCGCGCCCCCGACACGCAGGGCAGAGCCTTGCCTCGCTGTTCTCGTCTGGCCGGGTCACCGTCGCCATCTCCTTGCGAGTCGTTCGGTACTCCCTGTGGCGGAAGTCCGCTTGACGTACCGTGGTTGATTGATGGCAAGTCCACCGGCAAATCAGAATCAGGGGACCCGCTAAGAGGCCCCCCTCTTAACCCCTTTTCGATCCACCATCGGAAAGCAGGCCAGGTATGCCCGAGGCAACACCCAATGTGCTACTTCGGAACTGGCGACAGCAGGCCGATTTGTCCCGCGCCGAAATGGCGAAAATGGTCAACCTCACCAAGAGCGGGATCAAGTACAACCTCGCCTGTGACGAGGAGCGCATACGCCGCTGGGAGGCGGGCGAGGTCACATGGCCGCGCGAGCCGTACCGACTGGCCTTGACCGAGGTCACCCACCTGAACCCGGAAGACCTGGGCTTCGTGCCCACGAAGCGCACCCGCGCGCACGTGGATTCCCGCAAAACGGTTGATACCCTTGCAAATGCACCACGCGCTGTGAATCTCGTCGAAACAGGAGAGGACGAGAACGTGCGACGCCGCGAATTCGTCGGCCTCACCGGGGCCGCCCTGTTCAGCTCAGTAATCGGACAGCCCAGCCCCACCGAGGACACCGGCCTCAATATCGAAAGTCTCGCCGCCGCACTCGTCGATTACTCCACTCCCGCAGACGACCCGATCGATCTCGACGCACTCGCCGCCGCAGTAAGCACCGCCAAGCGCAACTACCAGGCATGCCGATACGCCCAGGTGACCGCCAAACTGCCGGCCCTGCTCAGCAAACTCCGCGCAGCCTGCACCACGCTGTACGGCGACGACCGGCTACGCGCACACATGCTGTGCGCCGAGGCGTACCACGTGACCGCCTCCATCCTGATCAAGCAGGAGGACAAGGGCCTCGCCTGGCTCGCCGCAGACCGCAGCGTCCAAGCCGCGCACGCCAGCCAGAGCCCTCTCATGATCGGCTCAAGCTCCCGCATCATCACCCATGCCCTGATGGACGGAGGCCACCACCGCGCCGCCACCGACGCCGCCCGCAGCGCGGCCCAACGTATGGACGCCGACCTCACCACCCCGTCTCCCGACGACCTGTCGATCTACGGGTCTCTGCTGCTCCGCGGAGCGGTCGCCGCAGCCAACGCCGGTGACCGGCACAACACCGTCGAACTCCTCGACGAAGCCGCCGAAGCAGGCACACGACTCGGCCACGACGCCAACCACATGTGGACCGCATTCGGCCCGAACAACGTCCTGTGCCACCGCGCCAACGTCGCGCTCCGCCTGGGAGACGCCGGCACCGCCATCGACTACGCCCGCCAGGTCGAGCTGGACCAGCTCCCGATCAACGAACGCAAGGCCACGCTGCTACTCGACACCTCCCGCGCGTTCCTCATGTGGAATCAGCACGCCAAGGCGTTGTACATCTTGCGCGCCGCAGGCGAGATCGCCCCCGAGGAAATCACCGGTCGTCCCGCGGCGCTCCGGCTGGTACGTGACATCCTGGCAACCGCCCCTATCAGCGTCCGCCGTGAAGCCCGCGAGTACGCGGCCACCCTGGGAGTCATCGCGTGACCCAACCCGGCAAGGTCCTCTACATCATCGTCTGCGCCGCAGGACCCGCCCCCCACGTCGGCCGCCTCGTCACCCTCGCCCAAGAGCAAGACTGGACCGTCCAGATCATCGCCACCCCGCCAGCCCTCAACTTCATCGACATCCCCGCGCTGGAGAAGCAGACCGGGCACCCCGTCCGCAGCCAATACCGCAAGCCGGACGAGCCGAAATCACCTCGCGCCGACGCGATCATCGTCGCCCCCGCCACGTACAACACGATCAACAAGTTCGCCCAAGGCATCGCCGACACCTACGCCCTAGGAGTTCTCTCCGAAGCCCCAGGCTTGGGCATCCCGGTTGTCATCTTGCCGTTCGTCAACAGCGCCCTTGCCTCCCGCACACCGTTCCGCCGCAGCATCGGGGACCTACGCACCGATGGTGTGCGCGTCCTGCTCGGCCCAGATCAGTTCGAGCCGCATCCGCCGAGTTCGGGAGGCGACCTCATCGACGCCTACCCCTGGAAGCGCGCACTCACAGAACTTGCCGAATTGATCTCATAGGGATCAAGGCGGCGGCGCGGCGCGCCGCCGTACCCCCGGCCCTCCGCCCGCCCGCCGTCCGGGCGTGCGGCCTGGGGGCCGGTCCCGGACGGCGGCGGGACACCGGGCCGGCCGCCGCACGCCAGCCGCGCCGCACCGACCGAACGCACTGGCAGGAGTTGCCGCACCGCCGCACAGATACAGCCCTCACGATCGCCACGGCAGGGCTGATCGCCGGACATGGCTGGGGGCGATCGAAGATCCAGGGTTCGTTCCTCACCCTGGATCACCGGGGAACAGGGCTGATCACCGTGGTCAATCCGTTCGTAGGTTGCTGAGGAGGCGTTGGATCTTGCCTCCGACTGTGGTTCTCCCAACCAGCCATGTCCCTACTACCGGTACGGTCCTAAAGCGCGGCCAGCCATACTTGAGTCGATGTCCCAGTCACCGCAGGAACGAGCTCTTCGCCATGTCGCAGCCCTGTCGTCAGGAATACCGCTCGACGATCAGGCGCGTGTAACGCTGAACTTTCACCCCGATCGTCATGTAGGCGGACGGCACATTCTGGTCAAGCTGGCGGACGACGGCGTCTACCATTCCCAGTTCGTCACTGGCACCAGCAACGGTGGATTGACAGCTCATCCCGGAGGTGACCGCTGGCGCTGGGAGAGCCGGATCTTCGGCGGCGCATACGACCGTGCTCCCGCTCACGAGCGGCCCGTCTACGGCGCACTGAACTTTCGGCGCAAGGCCGTCGGTGCCGCCCCGCGGTTTGGATCCGCCCACTTCAGGTTGAGTGCCGAGACTCTTTCACGAGCCACCTTCTGCTACCCGGACAGCGCCCTCGAACCAACGGCGTTCGGCGTCGCAACCCACATGGCGCTCATCGAATTGGCCGAGGCCGACAGCCAAGACGCGCTGGATGACTACATCGAAGCCCAGGTACACGGGCGAGTCCGGCTCGACCGTGATGTGGAGGCACTGGTCTTAGACCCAAGCTTTCGCGGCACGGCCGTGGAAGACGCCGCTCATCGGCTCGGCTGTCCGATTGAATGGCACGCCGGATTCCGGGTCACCATTGAGCAACTGCGACGCTACCCGGATTACCGCGGACAGGAGTACGTCGATCTAGGCGCCGAAATCGCCGTAGAAGGGCAGCTCGATCCCCGCATCATCGGCGAGGCAGCCAGCACCGGCCGGTACGACGCTCAGGCGCTCAAGAAAGTCTGGCACTACCTGGCGCGTTTCGGATCCCCACTTGGAAGAGACGGGGAGACGTTGGACGTGATCAGCACTTGATCACCTTATACAGCGAGGTTGCGGTTTGGGTTGCAATACGAGGCCGTCCAGAGCGGTTCAAGGTGGACCGCGCAGGCCCGCTGACCTGCATTGAACTGTCTGGAACCATGATCGGCCGAGCTTTTAATCCGTAGGTTCCGGGTTCGAGCCCCGGGCGCCCTACCATCATTCACCACCCCTGACCAGGGGCGTTACTTCGCCCCCGGAATCCGTAGCACCGCCGGTCACCTCTTGGGAGACCGAAGGGAGACCGCCAGTTTTGGACGCCCCCCGAGGAACGAGCGCGGCGGACGCCTCCGCGGCCTCGTGGGCGAGTTCCGGGAGCACCGTCGTGTAGACGTCGTCAGCGAGCCGGGTCGTGCTGTGGCGCAGCATCGCGGCGACCATCTTCGTGTCGGAGCCGGCGGCGTACAGGAGCGTGGCCGCGCAGTGCCGGAGGTCGTGCAGCCGGATCGGCGGCAGGTCGGCCTTGAACGCCAGGATCGAGAACAGCTCGCTGACCCACGCCGGGTGCAGCTCGGCGCCGTTCTCCTGCGTGAAGATGCGGCCCGTGTTGATCCACGCCTCGCCCCATTCCAGGTTGTAGGGCGCCAAAAAGCGTGCGAGGCGTTGAGCTGGGGTTTCTCCGACAAGCTATGCGGCTCGACGGTACTCGTTGATCACCCCTCCGAGTACCTTGTACCGTTCGATTCGGCCTTCCATCGGCACCATCTCATGCTCATCGTTATCAGGAGGTCGTTGTCCACGAGCCTGATGCGGCCGATGCGCGTTGTAGTGATCGCGATACTCGTTCAGGACCGAGCGAACGTGACGTTCGCCGTAGATCAACATGCGATCGGCGGACTCAGCGCGCACCGTACGGATCCAGCGCTCGGCATAGCAGTTCGCCCTTGGCGTCCGCGGAGGAGTCTTCAACACCGTGATGCCCACGGCGGCGAACACCTCGTCGAAGGCGGCGGTGAATTTGGCGTCCCGATCGCGGATGAGGAAGCGGAACGCTTCTGCGCGCTCTCCGAGGTCGATCAGAAGGTTGCGGGCCTGCTGAGCGGTCCACGCGCTGGTCGGGTGGCAGGTCACGCCCAAGACGTGCACGTGTCGCGTGCGGACCTCCATCACGAACAACACGTACAAGCGCTTCAGAAAGATCGTGTCAACATGGAAGAAGTCGCAGGCCAGGAGGCCTTCGGCCTGCGATCGCAAGAAGCTCCGCCAGGAGGTGTCGAGATGTCGGGGCGCAGGTCGGAAACGGTAGGAGCGCAGGATGCGGCGCACGGTCGCCTCGCTGACTTGGATGCCAAGCCGCACCACCTCGCCGTGCACTCGTCGATGGCCCCACCCTGGGTTCTCCCGCGCCAGGCGAATGATCAGGTCCCTACTCTCCTGGCTCGTTCGTGGGCGTCCGGGCCTATGCGGGTAGGTCCAGGCCTGGCGCAGCAGACGGCGATGCCACGCCAGTAAGGTCGCCGGGGTGACCAGCCGATGGGCGCGCGGTATCGCCGGCAACCATCGGGCCAGCGCCGCGAGAACGGCCCGATCGGCCCAGTCCGGCTTCGGCCGTCCGATCTGACGGCGCAGCACCGCCACCTCGTGACGCAACACCATGATCTCCGTGTCCTTCGACGCCTGGCTGCGGCCCAGCAACATCAGCCAACCGAAGACCCGGAGCGCGATCAGATAGACCAGGCGGACAAACACAAGACGCGATCTTGTCTACAGAGACGGACCCCGTCAAACCACAGGTCAGAGCCATCGTGACTGCGTTTTGACGCGGTACAGGCTGCTTCGCCTACGCTCTCGCCAAGGACCTCGACCAGCCCTTGCTCTTCAAAGGCGAGGACTTCCCGCACACCGATGTCACCCCGGCACAGCCCTGACGGGCAACAATCCCCTTGCCCGAGGGTGATCACAGGGGTTCCTTGCGGGAGTATCGTGTGCTGCTGTGGCTCGCCGACTCCCTGACGATCATCTGGATGAGCTGATCGAGCAGGCGATTGTGGACGCCTACACCGATGATGAGCAGCTCTCCGGCTTCCAGGTGATGATCGGCGACAACCTGGCGGTGCCGTTCGAGACGACCGTGCTCGGCCTGCAGGTCACCGTCACCGCGATCGACTTCCTGGTCGGGAGCGGTATCGTGGCGATCTGCCGACATGGCAAGCACAAGCAGGCGATCGGCATCCTCGACCTGCCACTGCCCGTTCCGCCACCGGCCGGAGCCGAATGGATTCAGGCGTTCCGGCGCTGGGCCGGGTGAGAGCGTGAGCGGGTACCAGTACTACGAATTCCTAGCCATCGACCGGCCGCTCACCGACCAGCAGCAGGCCGAGGTTCGTGCCCTGTCCACCCGGGCCCACATCACCGCCACCAGCTTCACCAACGAGTACCACTGGGACGACTTCCACGGCGATCCGCGGCGCATGATGGAGCGCCACTACGACGCGCACCTGTATCTGGCCAACTGGGGCACCCACCGGGTCATGCTCCGCCTCCCCGAGGCCGTGCTGAAACCCAAGCAGGCCGAACGCTACTGCGTAGGCGAACAGGTCAGCGCCTGGACCAGCAGCGAACACCTCATCCTCGACTTCACCAGCGAGGCAGAGGAGGAGTACTGGGAAGACGACGTCGAACGCTCGCTGTCGGCGATCGTCGGCATCCGCGCCGAGCTGGCCGCCGGCGACCTGCGTCCGCTCTATCCTGCCTGGCTGTCGGCGTACGGGACACGGGAACGTGACGAGGACGCCTACGACTACGAGGAAGAGGACGAACTGGCGCCGCCCGTCCCGCCCGGGCCGGGTTCGCTCAGCGCGCCGCAACGTGCCCTGGCCGACTTCCTGCGCCTGGACGACGACCTGCTCACGGCCGCCGCCGCGGCCAGCCGGCCGGCGCAACCCGTACAGCACGATCGAAAGGCCCTGGCCGCCTGGATCGGCGCTCTGCCCGCCAAGCGCAAGGACGCGCTGCTGCTGCGGGTGGTCGAGGATGACGCCGCGAGGGTTCGCTGGGAACTGCTGGGCGAGTTCGGGGGCGAAACCACCGACCAGGAGGTGGAGACGGGGCGAACGGTCGCCGAACTGCTGGACACCGCCGCCGCCCGCCGCCACGCCCGCGAGCAACAGGAGTCGGCCCGGCGCGCCGAAGAACAGGCCCGTCTGGAACAGGAGCGACGGCGAGCCCGGGAACTCCATCTGAACCGACTCGCCCACGACCTCGACGCAGCGTGGGACCGGGTGGAGGCCTCCATCGGCACCAAGAAGCCCCGCGAGTACGACCAAGCCGTCGATCTCCGCCGCGACCTGCACGCCCTGGCGATCCGCGACGAGCATGTCGGCAGCTTCGCCCAGCGCCTCACCCACCTCCGGGACCGGCACCAGGGCAAGCCCAGCCTCATCAAGCGACTCAACGACGCGGGCCTCATCGCCGAGTGACCGGCGACTTCCAGGCCTGGCAATCAGCGATCCGCGCCACCGAGATTCACGTAGCCACTGCCCGACCATTCGAGGACAAGCCAAAGGAGTACACCAGCGATCAGGCCATACTCATCGTCGCCGTCATGGGCCATATCCGACACGCCACACAGAGCAGTCGGGTTATGACGCGAGCGGCTGGATCACGCATCCCGGCCAGCCAATAGAATGAGAATGCGCATGGTCAAGGGATGCCATCCGTCCCATGGTTGCTCGTTGGATGCTCGTCGGCACCTGATACGGCATAGCACCGGGCGGCATTCTCGGACATTTCGAGTGCGGGCAACCCATGACACCGCGGCACAATGAGACACGATTTGATAGTGGGCGGCATTGAGAACTGCGGCTTTTAATCCGTAGGTTCCGGGTTCGAGCCCCGGGCGCCCTACCATCCTCCGCCTCGAATCCTGCTTCTGAGCTGGGGTTTCGCCGTAGGGCGGCTCGTGCCCCGTAGGCAGTCGCAGGCCGCCCGGAGCAGTCGTATGCCACCCTTCCCGGAATATACGCGGAATGGATCTTGGCGTGTCTCCCCAGGTCGAGATAGCAATTCGGATGCGCTCTTCGGAGATTCCGCGACAATGGCGAAGGACCCCCGAGGTGTCCCGAGGTCCTTCTGTGCGAGGTCCTGCTACGCGGTATCAAGCGGCGGCGCGGTGCGAAGGGAGAGCTGACGGACAGCCTTCCCCGTGGGAGCCGATCAGCAAGTCAGGTCTGTGTCGCGTTCAACGAGGTAGACGTTCGTCAGCTCAGGCAGAACTCGTTGCCCTCGATGTCCTGCATCACGAGGCACGACTCGTTTTCTTCATCGGCGGGCAGGAGCCGCACGCGTTTCGCGCCGAGAGGGATCAATCGTGCGCATTCGGCCTCGAGGGTTGCCAGGCGCTCTGCACCGACGAGTCCGGTGCCGACCCGCACGTCAAGGTGCAGCCGATTCTTGACGACCTTGCCTTCGGGGACGCGCTGGAAGTACAGCCGCGGACCGACACCCGAGGGGTCGCTGCATGCGAACCATGAGTCCCGCTGCTCGGGCGGCAGCGTGCGATTGAAGTCGTCCCAACTGGCGAACCCCTCAGGCGGTGCCGGCGCGGCATACCCCAACACCTCGCACCAGAAGCGACCGACACGCTCAGGTGAAGCGCAATCGAAGGCGACTTGAATCTGCTTAACGGATACCATGGGAAAATCCTTCCATAGATCACTATGCATACCGTAATCGCCCACCGTGCACCCCGGCCGGATTGGCGAAGTCCTGAAAAGATCCACAGCGCCAGTCTGAACGCCTCGCCCGTCGAAGGTTGCGAGATAACCTTCGTTATCTGGCAAGACCAAGATCGAAATGGCCATGGTGAGCAGGGAATCATCCCTCGCCTTGCGCGATCCTGACGCCGACGACTCCGACGACGAGGATTGATGGGGATGCCCCCGCGCCGGGTCCCGAACATCTCCGCGCCCAGGGGGTGCCCGTCAAGGACGAGGACGTATGGGCAGTTCCATCAGGGTCGGGTGCGCGCTGAAGGCGGTCGTCCAGGTAAGCAAGATCCGGAACATGTGCGGATTGTGACCAGCAGTCGACCAGGACTACGGCACGAAACCCAAGGTCATAGCCACAGCGGCCCGAAGATGGACCTTCCACTTTTAATCCGTAGGTTCCGGGTTCGAGCCTCCGACCTGGGGTTTCTCGATCTTCTCAGGCCTCCGCGCGAGAAGATGATCTCGGCTGGTTTCTCTGATGTTGCTTGCGTGCACGGACTGCGCTCGCGCGTCGGGCACGGTAGATCGTTTCGCCGCCTAATGCATGGACAGGCCTCTCGGACGGTCAAGGGAAGGCCAGCTTAGAAGGGTCGAGACAGCCGCTGCTCCATGCACACGTGTGGCTGTGACCTTTATTCTTTGGCGAGAACATGATCCACCATTACGGGTGCTTCTTCGTCTTCCCGACCCCGTTCGCTTCCTTAGAAGACCGACCGTCACCTCACGAGATCATCCAACTTGATCAACTATTAACCGAGCCCGGCGAACTGCGAAGAGCCAGTAAACCACCCAAGTTTCACGCTTGTTCGGGTGCGCTGGTTCCGTGCAGATGGCCGTACAGGAACGCGTGGACTCCAGCGGTGACCGTCTCGGTGATCTCTTCGGCGGACAGGGTGGCCTGATGCGTCGGCAACCCGGCCGATACGAGCAGCATGAGGTGGAGCGCCGCGCGATCAGGGTGGTCGATGCGCAGCACCCCTTGCTCCGCCAACCGGCGCAAGTGTCCGGCCAGCTCGCCGCGGACCCGCCGCGGCCCGGTCTCCTGCCAGGCGTCGATCGCTTCCTGGGGGATGTGGCCCACTTCAGCGTTGATCTGCCTGATCAGGGAGAAATGGGCGGCGCTGTTAGGTCTTGGCGTCACCCAGTCCCGCCCGAACTCGATGAGGTCGGCCTCCACGTCGGTGACCTTGCGCAGGTGGCGCTCGATGGTGGCGATCTGGACGTCGGCCGCCCGGGTGGCGCTCTCCTGAATGACAGCCAGGAACAGCTCGGCCTTGTCGGCGAAGTGGTTGTAGATGGTCCGCGTGGACACCCCGGCCTCGGCAGAGATCGCGTCGATGCTGGCACGGGTGTAGCCATCGCGGGCGAACACCGTCAGAGCGCCGTCCAGGATCGCCTGCCGCTTGCCGGACAGCCCCTTGCGAGGGCGAGTCGTCGTCGCGTTTTCCCTGGTCATCCTAGGTCCTCCCGCATAATTACAGTCATCGTTTTACTTTTTGCCATATACGTTGTACTTTACCTCATGTCGCAGTCTCGCGGCACACCATGAGGAGAGACACGCATGATCAGGATTGCTATCGTCATCGGCAGCACCCGCCCCCGCCGCCGGACCGCGGTCGTGGCCCGCTGGGTCGCCGAGGTCGCCGCCCGCCACGCCGCCGTCACCGCGGGAGAGGCCACCTTCGAGGTCGTCGATCTGGCCGAATACGGCCTGTCGGTGCTGGACGAGCCCCTGCCCGCCCTGTTCGGCGACTACCACCACGCGCACACCAACCAGTGGGCCCAAACCATCGAGTCCTTCGACGGCTTCGTCTTCGTCACCCCCGAGTACAACCACTCGGCCGCCGCCGCGCTGAAGAACGCAATCGACTTCCTGTTCGCCGAATGGAACAACAAGGCAGCCGGTTTCGTCAGTCATGGCGTCCACGGCGGCGTACGCGCCGTCGAGCACCTGCGGCAGGTCATGACCGAACTGCAGGTGGCCAACGTGCGCACCCAGGTCGCGTTGTCCGCCTTCACCGACTTCGAGATCATCGACCCGGCCGAGCCGGGCACCATCGCCCCAGGCCCGCACCAGGAGCCGACCCTGAACGAACTGCTCGACGAGGTCATCGCCTGGTCCCGGGTGCTCAAGCCGCTGCGTGAGACGGCCGGTCGGACGGTGGCGGCATGAGCATGCGATACCGGCTGCTGGGCCGTACCGGACTGCGGGTCTCCGAGGTCTTCCTCGGCGCGATGACCTTCGGCGAGGAGCGGATCGGCGCCTCGCACCAGGAGGCCCGCCGCATCCTGGACCTGTACGCCGAGGCCGGAGGCAACGTCGTCGACACGGCCAACTTCTACGGCGGCGGGCAGAGCGAGAGCATGCTCGGCGAATTCCTGCAGGGCCGCCGTGACCGGTTCGTCGTCGCCACCAAGTACACCGTCTCGCGCGACGGCAGCGACCCGAACGCCGCCGGCAGCCACCGCAAGAACCTCACGCTCTCCCTGGAGGAGAGCCTGCGGCGGCTGCGTACCGACTACCTCGACCTCTACTGGGTCAACCTGTGGGACCGGCACACTCCGATCGAGGAGACGATGCGGGCGCTGGACGACGCCGTACGCGCCGGAAAGATCCTTTATATCGGCATTTCCGACGCACCCGCCTGGGTCGTGGCCCATGCCAACACGCTGGCCGACTCGCGCGGCTGGACGCCGTTCGCGGCCGTACAGGCGCCATACAGCCTGCTCGACCGCGACATCGAACGCGAGCTGCTGCCCATGGCCGAGTCCTTCGGCATGACGGTCGCCGCCTGGGGGCCGCTTGCCCACGGCGTCCTGTCCGGCGCGTTCACCCGCCCCGGCGACCCGAAGGCGAGGACCCGGGTCGCGCCCGACTCCCTCGGCCCGCGCGAGCACGCCGCCGCGCAAGCGGTCCAGAAGGTCGCCGAAGACCTGGGCGCCACTCCCGCCCAGGTAGCGATCGCCTGGACCCGGGCGCGCTCGCGGGCCGTGCACCCGATCGTGGGCGCCAGGACAGCGGAGCAGCTCCACGACACCCTCGGCGCCCTCGACCTCACCCTCCCGGCCGACGCGGTGCGCCTGCTGGAGGAGAGCACCGACTTCACCCTGGGTTTCCCCGGCGACTTCCTCGCCCAGGCCGCCTCGGTGTTCGGCGAGGTCGCCGCCCGGGTCGACGGCAGGCGGCCATGACGGAGGAGCGCCGTCGCTCGGCCCGACGGCTGGCGGCGGCCGTGACATGGGAAAGGCGCGGGCATCCGGCGGTGACACTGGCCACGGTGCTGCTCGGCTTCCTCGTCCTGCCGATGCTGATGTCCGGCACGACGGTCGCGCTGCCGCGCATCGGCGCCGACCTCGGCGCTTCCGGCGCCGCGCTCCAATGGGTGGTCATCGGCTACTTCCTGGCCGCCGCATCGGTGATGCTGGTGGCCGGCTCGCTGGGCGACCTGTTCGGCCGTCGCCGCGTCTTCGCCTTCGGCGCCGTCACCTACGCCGCGGGCGCCCTGGCCAGTGCGACGGCCACCGACATCTTGCTGCTGGACGTGGCGCGCACACTGTCGGGCCTCGGCGCCGCCGGGGTGATGGCCGGCGGCGGCGCGATCCTGGGCGCAACTTTCACCGGGCGCTCCCGGACCCGGGCGTTCGGGGCGATGGGCACCACGGCCGGAGTGGGCATGGCGATCGGCCCGACGCTTTCCGGCTGGCTGGTGGGCTCGTTCGGCTGGCGTGCCACCTTCGCCGTCTTCGCCGTCGTCGGCCTGCTGCTGTGGGGCGGCACCGCGTTCATGGCCGAATCGCGCGCCGCCACCAGGCCCCGGATGGACCTCGCCGGGTCGGCCACGCTCGTCGGAGCGCTCGCGCTGGTGATGTTCGGCCTGAACCAGGCGGCGCAGGCGGGCTGGTGGAGCGTCACGGTGTTCGGTCCGCTCGTCGCCGGCCTGGCCCTGCTGGCGGCGTTCGTGTTCGTCGAGCGCCGCAACCCGCACCCCGTGCTGGACCTGGGCCTGCTGCGGGACCGGCGCTTCATGGCCTGGTGCCTGGCCTGCCTCTTCGTCGCGGCCGGGGCCGCCGGGGTGACGGCGTTCCTGCCCACCTACCTACAGGGCGTCAACGGCGTGTCCGCCCAGGGCGCCGGGCTCACCATGCTGATGCTGACCGCGCCGGTCCTGCTCATGCCGCAGGCAGGCGCGCTGCTGGTGAACCGCGGCCTGCCGCCCCGGGCCCTCATCACCGTCAGCCTGCTCCTGATCGCGGCCGGGAACGCCTGGCTCACCGTGATCCACCCCGGCATCGGCCCGCTCGCCGTGCTGGGCCCGCTGGCCACGATGGGCGCCGGCATGGGACTGGTGATCGGCACCACCGACGGCCAGGCCATGGACCAGGTGCCGCCCGAACGGATCGGCATGGCCACGGGCCTGCTCAACACCATCCGCGCCGGCGGGGCCACGCTGGTCACCACCCTGTTCGGCACCGCGCTGACCAACCTGCTCCAGGCCCGGACCGGCACGGCCGCGGCCAGGATCGCCGCCGGAGACCTCGCGGGGCCGGACCGTCTGCACCACGCCCTGCACTTCACCGACGCCTGGCACCTCACGTTGTGGGGGGTGGCGGGCATCTGCGCCGTCACCGCCGTCGTCGTGTGGGCCATGCTCGCCCCGTCCCGCCAGCCGACCGTCACGACAGCTCACGCATCGTCCGCAGCGGTGAGGTGACCACCCACAGGAAGGCCAGGCCTCCGACGGACGCCGCGACCAGGATCGTGGGCCTGATCCCGATCGTCTCCGCCAGCACACCGCCCAGCAGCCCGCCCATCGGCAGCGTCCCCCACACGAGGAAGCGCATGGTGGCGTTCACCCGGCCGAGCAGCGGCGCGGGCGTGACGGCCTGGCGGAAGCTGAGCTGGGTGATGTTGAACACCACCGTCCCGATCCCGAAGACCAGCTCCCACAGCACGTACACCCCCAGCCGCCAGTCGGCCTGCGCCCACGGCAGCGCGAACATCAGCGGGACCGGCAGGGCGATGGACAGCCAGATCGCCGGGCCGTGCCCGACGCGCCGCACGACGGCCGCGTTGACCAGCGCGCCGGCCAGGCCGCCCAGCCCGCTCGCGGCCATGATCGGACCGATTGTCCCGGCAGCCAAGCCAAGCTCCCTGGCCAGCAGCATCAGCAGCACCGGCCGCGCCATCGAGGTGAACAGGTTCAGCGTCGCCGTGCCCCCGGCGATCCTGCGCAGCAGAGGGTGCCCGAGCACGAACGCGAGACCTTCCAGGATCTCGCCGCCGAGTCGGCTTCGAGGACCGCGTTCCAGCCTGGGCTCGGCCGTGCGGATCTGGCCCAGCCATAGGGCCGACCAGGCAAAGCCGAGAACCGTGGCGATCAGCGCGAACGGCGCGGTGAGGAGTTGGACGAGGTATCCGCCCGCGCTCGGGCCGCCCAGCCGCGCCACGGTGTGCACCGCCTCCAGCGCGGAGTTGGCCTGGACGAGCCGGCCACGGCCGGCCAGGTGCGGGATGTAGCTCTGGTACGCCACGTCGAAGAACACGGTGAACCCGCCGAGCACCAGCGCCACGCCGTACAACTGGCCGATGGTCAGCAGGTCCAGCCACCAGGCGAGCGGGATCGAGCCGACGGCCAGCATGCGACCCCAGCCGGCCACGATCATCACGTTCCGCTTGCGCAGCCGGTCCACGACCGCCCCGGCGGGTAACCCGATGACCAGGAACGCCAGGGTCTGGCACATGGCCAGCACGCCGACCTGCAACGGCGAGGCACGCAGCGCCAGGACGGCGATAAGCGGCAGGGCCAGGGCGAGGACCTGGGTGCCCGCCTGGACGGCGACGTGGGCGGTGAAGAGCCTGCGGAAGTCGGGGTCACGCAGAAGTGCGAATCGGGTCACGGATGGAAGGTCGCATGACCGATTGAAAAAGTCAATCAGTGGGGAAGTAGAGTGACATGCCATGAGCACCACTCGCCGCGCGGCGACCAAAGCAGAGGCACGTGCCCTGGCCTCGACCGTACGCCTGCGCATCCTGCGGCTCTGCCGCGACCAGGCGCTCACCAACAAGGAGATCGCCCACCGGCTGGGGGCCAACCCGGCCACGACCCTGCACCACGTACGCACCTTGGTGGAGACCGGCTTCCTGGCCGCCGAGCCGAGTCGGCCCGGACCGCGCGGCTCCACCGAGATCCCCTACCGCGCCACCGGCAAGTCCTGGCCCCTGGATACACGCGAAGCCGGCGTACCCGGATCCAACGCGGCGATCTTCGAGGCGTTCCTGCAGGAGATCAAGCCCGTGGACGTCGAGGAGTCCTGGCTGGGCAGGGTGGCGCTGCGGCTCACCGACGAGGAGCACGCCGAGTTCCAGGCGCGGCTGCTGGAACTGTTCGATGAGTTCCGAGCCCGCAACTCCACCGGCCGGCCGTACTCGCTTTTCGTCGCCCTCCACCGGGACACATTCAGGGACGGCTGGAGCTCTGCTGACCACTGATTAACGACGGGCTTTTATCCCAGGTCGCCCTGCCCGGTAAGGGAGTTTCTGCGGAAGCCGCTGCGCCTTACCTGCAGGCTGCAGCCCGGGTGCTGAGCTGGTCAGACAGAGTGCGGAAAGCAGTCGTGTCAGGCTGATCGGGCAGGTCCGACACCTTCCTGGCAGCCCGGGCGGCGTGTTTGCGTGCCTCGGAGCATTTCCCGCCTTCACCTCATGGGCGTGTGCTCACGGTCGTCGACCCCGTTCTCGCAGGCCCTGCACCAGCGGGGTGACGACGGTGCCCATGGCCCCAGTGACGACGATCATTGCGGAGTCGCTCTGTTCCTTCGGAGGAAGACCCGGCCGGCCAGGCCGGCTTCGTTCGCGCTGGTCTCGACTCGGCGAGGAGTGTGTCGGGGACGCGGCCGGGGCTCCCGACGGGCTCGTGGGCTTCCTGCCGCTGGAACCCGTCGTGGCCTCAGGAGAGTGTCCGGCGGGGGCCCCTGCTCATGGTGGGGTTCCTTCGGCGATCCATCGGGCGAAGAGGTCGACCTGCTCAGCGGGCCAGGCGCCGTCGCAGGGCATGCCGCCCTGGCGGAGCCGGTGCAGGATGGCGTCGGCGTGCTGGGCGACGTCGTCATGCGACCACAGGTCGAAGGCGAAGCTCATCGACTTGCGGTCCACCTCGCGGAACAGCGGCTTGATGTGGTCGGCGAAACCGACCGGCTCATCGGGTGCCGGTAGCCGCACCTGCTCTCGTTGCGCGGGTGGCGCCAGGGCGGAGACGCGGGAGCCTGGCTTGGCCTCGCACACCCACCACCATTGGGGCACCGGCATGTGCGGTGGCGGTGTGGCGCCGGGCTGGGAGTTCTCCAGCGCGATCCTGGATCCCCATTCGACATAGCCGGCGAACGCGGCCCGGAACTCCGGGTCGGTGGGCAGTCCGGCGTCGTCGGCGGCCAGGCTGATGAGCTGCGCCCAGCGGGCTCGCCATTGCTCGGTCAGCGCCTTACCGGCGTGCTCGGCGACCATGTGGTCGTAGCCGCCGTACTGCTCGGTGTAAAGCTTGGGGCCGCCGAACGTCTCGGCGAGCCATGCTGCGACGCGTTCTGGATGGTCCGGCGACATCCGGGCGAACAACGGGCCGAGCAGGTCGTCCTGCGGGACGTACTTTTCGTAGAAGATGTGCGTCATCCGCTTCAGCGCCGGCAGACCGCCAGCCCACTCGAAGAGTGTGGGGTCCTGCGACAGCGGTGGGTCGGCGAAGCCGACGTAGTAGTGCATGCCGCTGCAGAGCGGCTTGTTCCGTGAGTGGCCGCACCGGCACAGGCTGTAGTGCTCTCGGGAGGCGTCGCCGCCGAGCGGGATACCGCCGGTGATCCGGTAGGGACCGTCCTTGGACACCTCGATCGCAGGTTCGCGTTGCGGGTCGGGGACCTTGTGACCGTCGTTCGTGGCGCCGAGTGCACCGGATGGGCAGGCACGCACGGCCCGGACGATCTCGTCGGCCCGGCCGCCGCTGGGCGCCGCGAACGGTTCTTCACCTGCCCGGAACACGGTGGGCAGCCGATCGGTGCAGAATCCGGAGTGTGCGCACACGCCGCGGTTGTCCAGCACCGTGACCTGCACGCCTTCGTAGGAATCGAGCCGGTCGGGCACCCTGGCCGGGTCCTTTGCGCCGCTGAACGCGATGCGGGCATGGCTGCCGTCACACAGGGGTTTGGTGGCGGACTGGCCGCATCGGCACAGCGCCATCTGCGGGAACGTCTGGATGGGTTCGCCCAGCCAGTTGGTGATCTTCGAGATGTTGGTGATCAGATACGGCCCGTCGGCCGCGACGTCGATGCGTGATTCCAGGTCGCCTTGGATGCCGACCAGTTCCGCGATCCGCTTCGTCAGGGAGTCGGCGTCCTCGGCGAACAAGCAGGCCAGGTGCTGCAACGCGGCCGTGGCCTCGATCAAGCCCGGGTGCGCGCCGGGCCTGGCGCGCAGCCGTGTGGCGTCCTTGGCCAGCTCCCACAGGCGGTCCGAGGGGGTGCCGTCCTGCGTGACCTCTGGTTCGGCTTCGGTGACCGCCGTGGTCAGCGGCCGGATCACCGTTTCGGCAAGCGGCTCGCCTGGCGCCAGATCTCGGTTGAGCAGGCGGGCCCGTGCCAGCAGCTCAGCTGTGTTCACCGGGCCCCGAATCTGGCGTCGTAGTGCTTCATCTCCTCAATGTGGGAGAAGAAGGGCTTCACCGCGGCGAAGAACTCCCCGAATCGAGGGCTGCGGCGAAAACCCTGCTCGTGTCCTTCGATTGAGTCCCATTCGATCCGCACCGTGTAGTGCTCGGGCTCCTCGACGCCTCGGGCGATCTCGTACGCCAGGCAGTGCGGGTCGTCGTCAAGCACGCTCGACGCCGCCCTGTACGCCTGCTCGAACTCGTCGGCTCGGCGGGCTGGAACTGTGTAGCGGATGTACTCGATGACCATGAGGGGACCCCTTTATAGAGTGAGGTGAGAGGTGCTTTCGTTACATTACAGCATTGTAATGGAATGGGTGGGATCATGACACGAAAGACCGGGCGAACGCGGGACGCCACCATCGACGACCGGATCCTGGCCGTCGCCCGGCGGCATCTGTCGGTGTACGGCTACGAGCGAATGTCGCTGGCCGCCGTCGCCCAGGAGGCGGGCACCAGTCGCCCGGCCCTGTATCGCAGGTGGCCGGGCAAAGCCGAGCTCGCCGCCGCCGCGGTGGCCAGCATGGCCGAAGGGGAGCAGGCAAGCCCGCCGGCGGATCCCTATGCCGCCCTGGTCGCCGAACTGGCCGACTTCCAGCGCGGCGTCTCCCGGCCGGGCCGGCTGTCGCTCGTCGGCACCATGCTTCAGGACACCACCGAACCCGAGGTGCTCGCCCGTTACCGCGCCCGTGTGATCGCCCCGCGGCGCCGCCGTATCCTTGGCATCCTCCAGTCGGCACAACAGAGCGGCCTCATCGACTCCGACGCCGACCTGGAAATCGCCGTCACCATGTGCACAGGCAGCTGGTACGGCCGGGCGCTGGCCGAACCCAACCCACCGCCCCACTGGCCAGAGCGGACCGCAGCCCTCATCTGGCGCGCCCTCGGCGGCCACCGACCGTAGGCGCCACCTGACCGGTTGGCGATCGGCCTGCCAGACGCGCGTGCTTCGCGAAGGCTGTGACTGCCGATGATGTCATCCGAGCGGGTCATTCAGCTTTTCCGACTCCTTCCGGCTCGTGTCCGCTTGGAGCTCCGAGAGAGGAGCATCGCCGGAGCCGGAGAGCTCCTCAGGGCAGGTCGGACGATGCCCTGCTTAGGGCCACCTGACGGCTCGTCCCGTGGTGGAGCACGCGCCGAGCCCAGGACGTTCCCCTGCCCCCAGGGCGGATCAAGCACTTCTGGAGACATACCTGCGATATACCGCCGTTTTGTACGCTCCTCTCCCTGATGACACTGGAGATCGGGTTCCTCGGGCCCTGGGAGATCAAGGCGTGCGGGCAACCGGTACGGCTGGAGGGCCGTCGCCGTGTCGCCGTGCTGACGCGGCTGGCGCTGGACGCCGGTCGGCCCGTCACAGCGCGGCAGCTCGTCGCCGACGTCTGGGGGCAGACCTCGACGGCCACGGCCGGCGAGCAGCTCCACATCGTGGTGTCGAAGCTGCGTAACCCACTCACCCCCGAGTTCATCGCCACCGTGCCCGGCGGCTATCTGCTGGACCTGCCCTGCGAACAGGTGACGCGCACAGCTTCACGCTGCTTGCCGGCCGGGCGCGGATGGCGAACGACCGCCGCGAGCCGGGTACGGCCGACGAGCTGTTCCGGCGGGCGCTGGCCCTGTGGCGGGGACGCGCCCTCACTGAGCTGGTCGACTCATGGACGCAGATCGAGTCCAGCCGCCTGGAGGAAGAGCGCCTCGCCGTCTGCCACCCCGGGCAAGAAGCTGGACTTCGTCACGTGCCAGTGTTACGACTACCGCAACAATCCCCTGCGGGCCAAGGGCGAGAAGACGGCCGTCCGCGCACTCCTCAGCAGGAACGACCTGAACACCGGCACCTCCGTCTTCGTCACGGAGTTCGGCGTCTACGGGGGCGATACCGGACACGGCGGCGACAACGGCAACGGCGACCCGGCGGCCGACCTCCGTCACGACCAGCTGGTGCAGGCGGCGGGCATGGTCGCCACCAGCAACATGTCGACTCCACGCGGGTTGCCGTCCTGTACTGGAACTACCAGGCCGAATCGGGCACCGACGTATACACGCCCACCATCACCATCGACAACCTCCCCCGAGAGCCTCTTCGGTGGCAAGGGCGCCTTCCCTCGAGCGCTGGGTCGTCGACGCCACGCACAACAACCACCCCTACGACCGCACCACGTCGTTCAGCCGGGTCGTGGCCAAGGAAATCGACGTCCCCAGCGGCCGGTATTCCTTCCAGACCTCGCTCAAGAAGAACGCCGTGGGCCTCGCGCTACTCACCCCGATCAACCACTGAGCCGGCCTGGAAACGCTCGATCGAGTCGGGCCCCAAAGGATGTCTTGGGTGGGAATCACAGCGCCACTATCTGCGAGGATGATCAAATGGCTCGTCTAATCTGTTCGTTAACGGTCGTGATCGCGGTCGCGACAGGGTTGCTGAGCGTGGGTCCCGTAACGGCCTACGGACGGGCCGCGGCCCGGGTCAACGTCTCCGACTATCGGACCGATGGGCGTAGTGACGCGGAGGCGATCCAGGCCGCGATCTCGGCGGCGTCGCCCGGGGACACGGTGTATTTCGAGGGTGGCGTCTACGAGTTGGATAAGCCTTTCTTCTTCGGCTCTGGAGTCCGGCATGTAGGAGAGGCGGGCAATCCGCCTGTCCTGCGGGGCATGGGAAGTGCAAGCCTGTTGATCGACCATACGGCAGCACGTCCCTTGAAGGACAGCACAATCAGGGGCTTGCATTTCGACAACATCCACTTGAGGTTCAAAGGCGCCACGGATTACGACGCCATTGTCGACCTCACCATCGTTGACTGCCAGTTCGAGAACGGCGCAGGCGAGACGGTTTGGAATTCCGACTACGTTACCCTGTCTTATACGAACGGCGTCACCATTGATAACTCCACTTTCCTTCGGAGCGCGGAGCATGGCGGCCGCGGTGTCGTCCTCCATCGAACGCGGACGACCGTGGTCAAGGATTCCCACTTCGGCACCACGCGGAACCTCGAGAGTGATGTGTCCAACGGATACTTCAGGACCGCTATCAACCTGATGGGATTCGAAGAGAAGGATTCCGTTGTCCTGCGCAATGAGGATGTCTTGATCGATGGCAACGTCTGGCGCAGAACCCCGGGCATCCCCTGCCCTGACGGAGCCAAGTGTGAAGACCATGGCATGTACGGCTGGGGTGCGAAGCACGTCTATGTGGTAGGCAACTACGGGGACGGGTGGACCACCACTGCCGAAGGCGGCTCCCTCAAAATGCGCAATGGCGACGACTACTACGTGCTGCGTAATCACTTCAGGTCTTCCGGCATCCTCACCTACATGTATCCGTTCACGAATCCCGCCCACCTCCATCACGAACGGATCGAGGACAACCGCATCGACATGCTCGGCTACGACAAGGCGAGCAGCGGCATTTTCTATCGGCGCACCGATGCCAACGGCTCCTCCACGGGGACGGTCTGTGAAGGAACAGGCATCGAGGACGACATCTTTATCCTCGGCAACAAGTTCGTCAACGGCGGCAATGTCGACATTCGCTGCGCGGTAGGAAATGAGATATGCGTGGAGGGAAACACGGGCGGCGAAACGAATCTGCACGTGGACGGGGTCACGACAGCCGGATGCGAGCCTCCGGGGGATTGGGATGCGCCGATGGCAGGTGTCCATCGCGGCGACTTCAACGGTGACGGCAAGCAGGACTTCGTCCACTACGTTGCGATCGGTTCGGAATCGTCCCACTGGCGTGCGCATCTGAGCGACGGCGACGGGTATGTGCACCAGAACTGGGGGGAGAATGTCTGGGCGGCGCGTGACACAGAAGACTTCGGCGTGCATGTGGCGGACTTCGACGGCGACGGAAAAGATGACCTGGTCTACTACGGGCTCTGTGGCAGCGAACGGGCCAAGTGCTGGCGCATGCATAAGAGTACGGGAAATGGTTTCCTGGACCCTCGTAACGCCGGTAATTTGGTGGAGATCACCGCAGAAACGCTCCGATTCGGATTCCACACCGGAGACTTCGACGGTGACGGTCGCGCCGACATCGTGTTCCGCAGCCGATGCGAAGCCACCGCGTGCTGGCGGGTGCTGAGTCTCCAGCCTGACGGCAGCTTCTCTATGGGCGACTGGGGCAACGACGTGTACTGGGACCCCGACGAGACAGACGAATACGGCCTTCAGATCGGCGACTTCAACGGAGACGGTCGCGATGACATCGCCTATCTTGGCCGATGCGGTTCCACGACCGCGTGCATGCGCGCCCATATCAGCACCGCGGCCAACGTATTCGCCGCCCAACGGTGGGGGTCCAAGCCGTATCTTGACGGATCCATCACGCCGCATTTCGGCATGCGGGTCGTCGACCACAACGGCGACGGCAAAGACGACATCGCCTATCGCGGGAAATGCGGCAATCCGGGAGTTCCTGTGTGGCGGTTCTACATGGGCTCTGCCCAGGCCCCCGCTACTGTGGCGTGCTCACCAGCCCTGTGATCGCCGGGGAGCGACTCTCCCCATGCCGAAAATGTCATCCGTGCACGCCGTGGCATTGGGAGGTCCTTGGTTTTTGCGGTCCGCCGGCCATCAGCACATAAGTGCCGGGCAAGAAGCTATGGCAGGGCACGGCCTTGCCGGTGAGTTTGCTTCCGGCCTTTGCTGCCACGGTCTTGGTTCCGCTGCCGAACAGCGCCCTCAGACCGATTTTCGCGATGCTTCCAACTCCGCCGATGATCCCGATGATGAGCGATATGTCGTCGTTCTCTTCGACGGCGCCTTCCCCGCAGTGGACGGGGTCCTTCCGGCAGAGCTCCTGGTATCCATTCAGGCCTGTGAGGAAGCTGCCAGAGGATGAGGCTCTGCGTGCCCTGGAACTGCTCGGCCGCATGAACATCAGACGCTACGACCACGTGTCGCTGCTCCCACGCATTTGGGAGCTTCGGCACAACATGTGGGCTTACGACGCCTCGTACGTTGCACTTGCGGAGTCGCTCAACGCGGTGCTGGTGACCGTTGACGGCAAGTTCACGGGCGCACCGGGCCTGCGGTGCCGCATCCGGAACCTCCGCATCGGCCAGTAGGCACAGAATTGTGCCTGCCGAAAATTCCCATCCATGCAGTTCAGGGCACAGATGAGACCGGCGAACCTCAATATGAGGATCTGCGATCCGGCGGAGGATCGGGGCCAAGAACATGTCATTGCTGGTCGGGTAAAGCCCACCCGGGACGATCGTTGGTTGCTCGTTGCTCGCGTGTATGCGGTACGGGATGGCACCCACGGTCACATCCCGACACGATTCCAGGGATGACCGTGGAGAGAACGCCACAAACGGGCACGTCGTGGCATGCAATGACAGGTCGCTGCGGATCTTTTAATCCGTAGGTTCCGGGTTCGAGCCCCGGGCGCCCTACCACTTCTCAGCCCTTGTGCCACCGCAGTGGCTCTCTCGAGAGTGGTCATCGTCACCGTGCCCTCCATGCTTCAGTGCCGAACCGCACCGTCATTGTGATGGCTCGTCCTCCGCCTGCCGGGGATGGGCGTCCTCCTCGCGCATCAAGATCGCTCATCCTCGGCTCCGCCTCCGGGGGTTCATCCGAAGTAGCCCTGGTCGGGCGCCGTTCACGCGATCAGCGGCAGAAGCGCGACATAGAGGACGAGCAGCAGGACCGACTCCCTGCGGCTGAGCCGTTTGCCGCGGGCCAGCAGCGCCCAGGTGATCCCGCTGACTCCTGCCATCGCGGCGATGACAGCAGGCGCCATGGTGGGCGGTTCGGTGGTGGTGAACGCGATGATCGCGCCACCGGCGAGGCTGTTGACCAGGTTGCTGCCGAGCAGGTTGCCGACGAGCAGGTCGCTGTCGCCGCGGCGCTGGGCCTGGATGGAGGTGACCAGTTCGGGCAGTGAGGTCCCGAGCGCGACGAGGGTGAACCCGACCAGGGTCGGTGACACTCCCGCCCGCACGGCGAGCTCGGAGGCGTTGGCCACGAGCAGGTGCGCGCCCAGCAACGTCCCGACCAGACCGGCCAGCGTGCGTGGCACTTCGACTGCCAGGCGCGGCCGTACGGAGGTGTCCAGGTAGTCCGTGGTCTCAGCGGCGACCACGTCGCGGGGAGTGGCGCGGGCGAAACGCAGCAGCACCACCACCGCTCCGATCAAGGCCACGGCCAGTACGGCGCCCGCCGCCAGGCGGAGCCCGGACAACAGGGTGATCGCGAAGATCGTGACGGTCGCCACCGATAGCGGCGCCTCCCGCCGCAAAACGGAGGAGCGGACAGCCAGGGCAGCGGTCAGGCCGCCGATGCCGAGGATCAACGTCAGGTTGATGATGTTCGAGCCGACCAGGCTGCTCGCCGCGAGCTCCGCCTGCCCTTGGAGCCCGGCCGTGCCGGCCACGACCAGCTCGGGTGCGCTGGTGCCGAACCCGATCACGACCACGCCAACCACGACGGGCTCCAGCCCGAGGCGTTCTGCCAACCGGCCGGAGCCGAGCACCAGATGATCCGCGGCGAAAGCGAGCACGGCCAGCCCCAGCACGCTGAGAACGATCAGGAGCGGCATGGTCAGTCTCCCCGCAGGTCACGCCGCTGGAAGGCGGCGATCCCGGCCAGCGAGAGCGCCGCGGTGACCGCGCTCAGCCACAGCAGCGGGCTCGCATCCACCGGCTGGCCCAAGGACGGTGGGACGTGCACGAAGGGCGACAGATCCCTGACCCATTCATCCAGTTGGAGCAGCTCGCCAAGTTGGCCGAGCAGGGCGAAGGCCACCAGCGCGGCCCATGCGAGCGCGGTCAGCCGGGGCAGCAGCCCGAACAGCAGCATCGCGATCCCTGCCAGCGTCCACGTGGCGGGCACCTGGACCAGTGCCGCGCCCAGCAGGCGTGCGGCCTGACGGATCGGCTCGCCAATCCGGAAACCGTGCGCCAGTCCCGCCGCAAGCCCGCCTGCGGCGAGAATCAGCGCACTGCCGCCCAACGCCACGGTCAGATGGCCGGCCGTCCAGCGCCATCGGGCCACGGCCGTGGCCAGGACGGGCTCGGCCCGGATCGCCGACTCCTCGCCCTGCAGCCGCAGCGTCGCCTGGACGGCAAAACCGCCCGCGACCAGGCCGAGCAGTCCCAACTCGGCGGCCAGGAACGTGTCCGTCAGCGCACTGGCGCCGCCGCCCATCCGCGCCAGCAGCCCGGCCAGTTGCGGGTTGTCGCGCACGATGTCGCCGACGCTGTAGGCCAGCGCGCCGAACATCGCCCCCACCACGGCGAAGCCGATCACCCAGCCGAGCAGGCCGCCGCGCTGCAGCCGCCACGCCAGCGCCAGCGGGCTCCTGAAGGAGGCAGCCGCGTCCGGCGGGCCCAGACGCGCAGGCACCAGTCCGGCACCGAGGTCCCGCCGACTGGCCAGCAGAGCAGCTACCGCCATCAGGACCAGCCCCGTGACGGCGAATAAGGCGGCCACCCACCAGCGCTCGCCGGCGAACGCCCGCATCCGCTGTGCCCAGCCCAGCGGGGACAGCCAGGCGAGCGTCTCCACCTTCGCGGCGTCGCCGAGCGCGCGCAGGAGGAAGGCCAATCCGAGGGTCGCGGCGGCGATGCCGTTGACGGTGCGGGCATGCTCGCTGAGCTGCGCGGCCAGCACCGCGACGCCGGTGAACGTCCAGCCCACGCCGCCCACGGCCAGGCCGAACGCCAGTGCGCCCGCCGCCGGCAGTCCCTGACCGGCCAGGGCGATCGCGATGAGCAGCACGATGAGCAGGTTCGCGCCGCCGGCCACGAGCATCGCCGAGGCCAGGGGCGCGTGGCGGCTGACCGCGCAGGAGCCGACCAGCTCGGCACGGCCGGTCTCCTCCTCCGCGCGAGTGTGCCGGGTCACCACGAGAATGCTCATCAACGCGGCCAGCACCGAGGCCGTGGTGGTGGTCCGCCAGGCCGTGAGCCCGCCGATCGACGTCGCGTCGAAGACGGGCCCGGTGAGTGCCTGCAGCGCGGGTGCGGAGCCGATGGTGACGCCCAGGGCGATGCGCTGGGCCGCCTGCGGGTACAGCTCGGCGATGGCCGAGGCACTGGCGGCGAGGAGCCCGACGATTGTGACGATCCAGACGGGCAGCACGACGCGGTCGCGGCGCAGCGCCAACCGCACCAGCGTCAGCGTGCCGGTCACGCCGCGACCTGGTAGTGCCGCAGGAACAGCTCCTCCAGCGTGGCCGGCTGACAGGTCAGCTGGCGGACGCCGGAGTCGGTGAGCAGGCGCAATGCACTCTGGAGGTGTTCGGCATCGATGCCGAAGCGGACGTGGGAGCCGTTGACGGCCAGGTCGTGCACGCCCTCCAGTCCGGCCAGGCCGTTGGGGATCCGGTCGAGCTCGGCGGTGACCGAGGTGCGGGTGAGGTGGCGCAGCTGGGCCAGCGTGCCGGTCTCGACCGCGCGCCCGTCGCGGATGATGGTGACCTGGTCACACAGTGCCTCGACCTCGGACAGGATGTGGCTGGACAGCAGCACGGTACGGCCCCCGTCGCGCTCTTCGCGGATGGTCTCGCGGAAGGCCGCCTCCATCAGCGGGTCCAGGCCGGAGGTGGGCTCGTCGAGGAGCAGCAGTTCGACATTCGAGGCCAGTGCGGCGATCAGGGCGACCTTCTGGCGGTTGCCCTTGGAGTAGGCGCGGCCCCTCTTCGTGGGGTCGAGGTCGAAGCGTTCGAGCAGGGTCGCCTTGCGCCGCCGATCGAGGCCGCCGCGCAGGCGTCCGAGCAGGTCGATGGCCTCGCCACCGGACAGCGTCGGCCACAGCACGACGTCTCCCGGCACGTACGCGAGCCGCCGGTGCAGCTCGACCGCGTCCCGCCACGGGTGGCCGCCGAGCAACTCGGCGTGGCCGGAGTCGGCGCGCAGCAGGCCGAGCAGGATACGTAGCGTGGTGGTTTTACCGGAGCCGTTCGGGCCGAGGAAGCCGTGCACCTCGCCACCGTGGACGGTGAGGTCGAGCCCGTCCACGGCGTGGACTTTGCCGTACCGCTTGGTCAGGCCACTGATGAAGACAGCAGGACTGCTCGCCATGGGGGGCGCCTCCCTGAAGCCGGTCCGATGTGACGTTTGCCGACCAGACTTCCCGGCGCTCCACAATCGACGGTAGCAGCGTCGGATCCGCCGCACCAGCCTGCCCGTTCCAGAGACGCCAGCTTGCGGGCGACCTCTGGTATCGGCTCTCAACACGGCTGGACGGCCCACCTTGGAGGGCGGGCCCTCCATGCGTGTTCAGCCCTTGATGAAGCGGCGGGTCATGTACCAGCGCACCGGCGGCAGTGCGGCCAGGCGCAACGGGAGCTGAGTCAGCCACAGCAGCAGGGGGTTGGCGGGCGCGTAGACGCCCTTGACCCGGCGGCCCAGCCTCTGCTTCTTGTCGACCTCGGGCCGCAGCGCCGCCTCCCAAGCGGCCAGGGCGGTGCCGATGTCGCCCGGGTGGCGCTCCAGTTCGGTGCCGAGCCGGTCGGCGCCGCCGACCGCCAAGGCAGAGCCGTAGCCGGCGAACAGGGTGACGCACCAGGCGGCGTCGCCGAGCAGGACCACGCGGCCGCGGCTCCAGGTGGGGGCCACGACCTGGCTGATGGTGTCGAAGTAGACGGAGTCCGTCGTGGCCATGCCGGCGAGGACCTCGGGGATGATCCAGCCGAGGTCGCCGTAGACCTGCGGCAGCACCCTGGTGGGTCCGTCGGCGCGGGTGCCGGTGCCGCGGTCGGTGCGGTAGCCGAAGAAGGCGACATTGCGGCCGTCGCCGACGCTGATGACCGCGACTGTGCGGCCGCGTGAGGACAGGGTGCCGGTGGTGCCGGGCGCGATCGCGTTCGGGCGCTTGTCGAGCATGTAGACGGCGACCATGTGCTCCAGATCGAGCAGGTAGTCCTCCTCGGGGCCGAAGACCAGAGCGCGGGTGGCCGAGTGCAGGCCGTCGGCGCCGATCAGCAGGTCGGCGTGTGCCACGCTGCCGTCGCTCAGGGTGACGTGCACGGAGTGCGCGTCCTGGTCGACGGCGGTGATGGTGGTGCCGAAGCGGATCTCGGCGGTGTCGCGGACCTTGTCGTACAGGACTGTTTCGATGTCGCCACGCAGGATGTTCATCGAGCGGGGGCCCATGGTGGCGGCGATGCTCTCACGCGTGAGGGAGAAGCGCCGCTGGCCGTTGGGCTTGTGGTAGACGAGTTCCTCGGTGACGAAGGCCCGCTTGTGGAGGTCGGGCAGGATGCCCATGCGTTCGGCGGCGTCGTAGCCGATGCCGCCGAAGGTGACGCCGTAGCCGCCGCTGCGGCGCGTGGGGGCGCGTTCGATGATGAGGCTGTCCCAGCCGATCTGGGACAGGCGCAGGGCGGCGGCCAGGCCGGCGATGCCTGCTCCGATGATGATGGCGCGCATGAAGGTTCCTTGCTGAAGCTTGGTCGAGGGTTAGAGCTGGTCGAGGACGCGCCGCTCAGCGGCGGGATCGAGCCAGGTGTCCGGGGACGGGGCGTCGGGGCGCGGGGCCGGGTCGCCTTCGGCCTGCAGCCGGACCCAAGTGGCGGCGAGCGTGTCCCGGAGCGGGCGGGTGGTCAGCCCGTTGGCGAAGGCGGTACTGACGTCGGCGTCATGCATGCCGCTCGGCGCCGGGTCATGCGGGAAACGCAGCCCGAACTCCATGCCCAGCCACACGCCCTCGCGGCGCAGCAGTTCCTCGGGCGCCCACACCAGTTCGGCGTCCAAGCCGGTCACCGCCAGCGCCGTCTCCAAGAATTGCCCGATCGTCACCTCACCGGGGTGGCCGGTCACCGTGTAGGCGCCGCCGATACCGCGTTCGGCGCACCGCAGCATCCAGGCGGCCAGGTCGCGGACGTCGATGTACTGCAGGGACGCATTGGCTGGCCCAGGCGCCAGCACCCGGCCGCCTTTGTCCAGGCGGCGCAGCCACCACGGGACGCGGCCGACGTCCTCGTACGGTCCCAGGATCATCCCGGCCCTCGCCAACAGCGCTTGCTCTCCGTAAGTCTCGATGACGGCCAGCTCGCCGCCGCGCTTGGCCGCGGCGTAGTCGTCACTGTCGTCGCTTTCGGGGTCGCCGTCGACGGGCGGGGCGCTCTCGTCCGCGCCCGCCGGCCAGGGCCAGCGATGTACGCCGCGGCTGGAGACGTAGCCGTAGTGTCCGGTACGGCCGGCCAGCAGGCGGGCACTGTCGCGCACGACGCGTGGGGGCCCAGGTGTCGATGACGGCGTCCCACTCCTGACTGGCGAGCGCGGCGGTGACCGCCGGGGTGTCGGTGCGGTCGGCGATGAGCCTCTGGACGCCGGGGGCCGGTGGGCGGCTGAGGCCGCGGTTGAGCGTGGTCACCTCATCGCCCCGCTCCAGCGCGGTCTCCACGATGGCACGGCCCACGTGGTGAGTACCGCCTAGCGCGAGCAGTTTCATGACGCTCCCGGCGTGAGGGGCAGCCAGAGGGCTGACGGGTGGTCGAGGTCGTGGAAGATCTCGTGATCTGATGCACGCAGCTCGTGCGAGGTGGCCAGTGGTTGGCCGGTGCCTGGGTTGCGGCCGTAGCGGGGGTGGGCGCCGCTGGAGACCTGCAGCCGAATCCGGTGGCCGCGAGCGAAGCGGTGGGCCACCGGCCACAGTGCGATGTCCATCGTGCGCGCCTCGCCCTGGATATCGCTGTCCTGGTTCAGGCGGATGATTCCGTCGCAGAGGTTGAGCGACTGGCCGCGGGGGCTCACGTCGCACAGGCGGGCTACGTAGTCGACGTGCGGGATGGACGAGCGGGCGTGCAGCCGGACCCGGACCGGGCCGATCACCTCCACGTCTGCTTCCAGCGGGGTGGTGGTGAAGGTGAGCACGTCGGGCCTGGCCTCGATGGCGCGGTTGTCTTTCGGGCCCGAGGACATGCTCACCGCCGTCCCGCCCACGGTGGGGGTCGGATCACCGGGGTCGTAGCGGTAACGGCTAGGGCTCGCCTCCGGCCTGGGTTCCGCGCGGCTCAGCTGTCCACCGGGATGCAGATACCAGCTGGTGGGCTGGTGGGCGGGCGGCCAGCCGGGCAGGTCCAACCACCGGTTTGCTCCGGTGACGAAGACCCGCACCGCCGAAGGAGCGTTCTCCCCGGTCATGGCGGCATCCAGAGCGGCTAGGGCGTCCCTCATGCCTTCGCGGGTGTACAGGCCCTTGCCGTGTCCCCAGGGCCCGACCAGCAGCCGTACGTCGCGCCCGGTGGCCAGCAGACGGGCATGGTCCTCCAGCATGCCCGGCAGGAAGAAGTCGTACCAGCCGCCCTGCAAGTGCACCCGAGGCGGCATCCGCTCGACGTTGGCGCGGTGGTCCATGCGGGCCCAGTACTCCTCGTGAGGGCCGTGCGCGATCCACTCCTGAAACCAGTTGACCCGGTGCCCGGTCAATGCCCGATCAGCCTGCTCCAGCGGGAGGGTGAGGGTGGCGCGGCGCAGTGTCCGGCCAGCGGTAAGCGTGGCCAGCAGCTGCCGGGTCAGGGAGAAGTTCCCGCTGAACATGGTGTCCACGAGCTGGACCCAGCCCAACGCGTTGCCGAGCGCGAAGGCGCCACCCGGATACATGAAATGCTCGGCGAAGGCCGACGGCGCATCCTGAATCACCGCGATCTTCCATTCGGGGATGTGCCGGGCGGCCAGTTCCCACTGGACGAAGCCGAGGTAGCTGGCTCCCCAGGTGGCCAGCACACCGCCGAACCACGACTGGTCACGCAGCCAGCTCAGCGTGCCGTCGGCGTCGGCCGAGTCGATGACGAAGCCGTCGAAGCGACCGCCGGAGCCGGCCGTGCCACGCAGGCTCTGATACAGCACCTGATAGCCGCGCTCGGCCAGCAGCTTCGGCAGCTGGTCCAGCGCGTTGCCCCTGCCATAAGGGCTGCGCAGCAGGACCAGCGGTGGCCGGTCGACGTCGGCCGGGTAGTAGTGGGTGGCCAGCAGCCGCACGCCGTCGGCGGCGGGGATCTCGACGTTGCGCCGTACGCGGACCGGGTGCCGGATGGCGGGACGGACGCCGTACAGGCGGCTGAGCAGGGTCATCGGGGTCATCTCCTCGTCGACGGATGTGGCTTTCACATCGCCGACCAGGCTTCCCGGCACACCATCGGTCCTCCGCCTGGCGGAGCCCGATGCTGGGCAATATACCGAAGCTTCAGAATTTTCTGAAGACATATGAGATTCGATATTCTGCACAGCATGAGCGACAGGCAAGAGCGGTGGCAGGCAGCCGAACGTCTCGCCCTGACCTTGGCCGACGGCGGGCTGCAGCGTATGGCCGCGCGCACCCTGGCCGTCTTCCTCTTCACCGACCAGGAGAGCGTCACTGCCGGCGAGATCGCCGAGCACCTCGACACCAGCGCCGGATCGGTCTCCGGGGCGGTCAAGTCACTGCTGTCGGTCGGTCTGATTGAACGCCTGCCCGCCCCTGGCAGCCGCCGCGAGCACTACCGTCTGCGCGACGACGCCTGGGCCGTCTTGTTCACCAGCCAGAACACCGTCATCCAGGTCATGCTCCAGGCCGCGCAGACCGGCATCGACGCCACCACGGCCGACGACCCCGCCCACTGGCGGCTGACCCAGATGCGCGACTTCTACCAATTCATGCTGGGCGAGATTCCCGCCCTGCTCGAACGCTGGCAGCAACACCAGCACAGCCCGCCCCGCCAAGCCTGACTTCCGCCCACAGCAACGCTCGACAGGCCACAGCGACAACATCAACTTCTTCGGCGTCATCAACGTCGACGTCGAGGCGGAACTGGCCAAGCTCAACACCAGCGGATGGCGGCCGCTGGGGCCGGCGCAATTGCGCGAGCTGGGGCTGACGCCCTGAGCGGGCGCAGCGGCGGGTTTCAGGCTTTGAGCTGCAGGCGGCGCTGCAGCAGCCGGCCGACCGGCGCGAAGGAGGCCAGGCGCAGCGGCAGGTCGCGCAGCCACAGCCGGAACGGGTCAGCGGGTGCGTATAGGCCTTTGACGCGGCGGCCGAGCTGCTGCTTCTTCTCAGCCTCGGGCCGTAGCCGCTGCTCCCAGGCGGCCAGCACTGCGGGAACGTCGTCGACGTGGGCGGCGAGCAGCTGGGGCGGAATCGAGCGCGCGCATCACTAGCGGATACCGGGCCATCCGGCAAGAGCCCTCATTTCGATTCGGCGAGCCGTAAAGAGCCGTAAACGTCCGTAAGAAGCCCGCAATCTCCTCAGTCCGAGGATCATGGCACGCTCTGGATGCGCTGCCGCGGAGCGTGATCGGTCTCGGTCTACAAGCGGAAAGGGCAGTCCATGCGCCGCTACATCACGGAGTTCATCGGCACGTTCTTCCTGGTCCTCACGATCGGCGCCACGGTCTTGACGAAGGCGCCCCTGGCGCCCGTGGCCATCGGCGCGATCCTGATGGTCATGGTGTACGCCGGAGGACACATCTCCGGCGCCCACTACAACCCCGCCGTGACCTTGGCCGTGCTGCTCCGCGGCCGGATCAGCCTGGCCGACGCGGTCCCGTACTGGATCGCCCAGCTGGCCGGAGGCCTCATCGCCGCGCTCACCGCTTCCTACATCGTCAATCCCGGCAGCGTGCCGGCGCTGTCCCCCTCAGGGCGGGAGCTGGGGGTCGCGCTGCTGGCCGAGGCGCTGTTCACCTTCGCGCTCGCGTACGTGGTCCTCAACGCCGCCACCAGCCGCGACCACCCGGGCAACAGCTTCTACGGCCTGGCCATCGGATTCACCGTGGCCGCCGGCGCGTTCGCGGTCGGCGGCATCTCCGGCGGCGCCTTCAACCCGGCCGTCGCCGTCGGCGCCGCCTGGATGGGCCTGTTCGCCTGGTCCAAGATCTGGATCTGGCTCCTGGCCGACCTGGCGGGCGGCGCCCTGGCCGGGGTGGCCTTCCTCGCGCTCAACCCCAAGGAACGCGCCCCGCTGGAACCCTCCGCAACCTGACCACCCCGAAGCCGACCCGGGAGCCGACATGATCAGCGCGCGCGAAGTCGTCAAGCGAGCGGGCGTCGATGTGAACCTCTTGATCGACCGGCTCACCTCCGCCGCCACGGCGGAGCTCAGCGCCGTCTACCGCTACACGACCCTCACCGTTCATCCCCTCGGATTCGCCGATGAGGAACTACGCCAGATCCTCAAAGACATCCGCGATGAGAATCGACACCATTTCGACGCGCTCGTGGGCCGCATCTACGAACTGGACGGAAGGCTCCCCGACGACATCCGGCAATTCCTGGAAGGCGGCCCTGCACGGCCGGAGGACAGCTCCGCCGACGCGCACGATCCGGTCACGACACTCATCGAAGACATACGACGCGCCGTCCACCCCTACAGCGGCCTGTGCAACCTCACCGAAGGCAGAGATCAACGCACCTATCTCCTGGCCCAGGCGATCCGCAACGAGAAAATCGAACACATGGCGTGGCTGGAAGAGTTCCTCGGCACAAAGCCACCTGGGCGCTTCCACCGCGGCTTCCGCGGCCGCTCCCCCTTCCTCGCCCGTCTGCCCGCCGCTCCCGAGGGGACCGAACCACCCGCGTGACCGCGCCTCCTGATGATCTCTATCAGGTGCGCCTGGAGCTTCGGAAGTGCTGTACGGACTCGCCGCTGGTCGTTGGAGCGGCTCAGCTCGGTGGCCTCCACTACCTCGGCGATGCCGGTGACGTCGGCGCCGCATTCCCAGAACAGGCGCACGACTTTGTCCAGCGCCACATCGGGATCGAAGTGCTTGACGTCCGGCATCCGCGCAACTGACAGCGGACCACAGGGGAGTAGCCATGTGATGTGTCGAGTGGAACCAGTCATCGGTCCGCATTCGCCCCTCCGTAAGGAGTCCGTAATGACCATGGACGTCCCTTGGTGGACGAAGGCGATCTACGCTCCATGCGCGGAACTGGATCATCGGTGTGCGAAGGGAAGGAGAGGCGGATGGCGAGACGGAAACGCGTGGCCGTCGGCTTGGCTGTGACAGCTCTCATCATGCTGGCGCCCGGTCGGGCCGTCGCCGGAACGCCGGGCTGGGAGACGCTTCCCACCCAGAATCCGGGCACCGGGCACAATGTCTTCTTAGACGTGTCCGGCACCTCCGGCAGTGATGTCTGGGCGGTCGGGCAGTACGAGGTCAAGCCGCATGTGCCCCGCTATGCGCTGGCCGCGCACTGGGATGGCGCCACATGGCGCAACGTCGAGGTCCCGATGCCCGCGGGAAAGAACGATGTGGACCTAGCCGGGGTCGCCGCGATCGCGCCGGACGACGTGTGGGCGGTGGGCACCGCCGGCACGACGGACGACCTGCGCATCGCCACCCTGATCACCCACTGGGACGGCGCCTCCTGGAAGATCGTCCCGAGCCCGAACGTGGGCGACGAGAACACGCCCAACCATCTGACCGCGGTCACCGCCGCCGGGCCGGACGACGTGTGGGCGGTCGGCTACGCCCACCAGAACGCCGTGAGCAGGCCCATCGCCCAGCACTGGGACGGCCGCTCGTGGACACTGGTGCCGCTGCCCTCCCCGGGAGCAGGTCACAGCGTGCTGTCAGGGGTGGCCGCGCGGGCATCCGACGATGTGTGGGCGGTCGGGTACGCGCCCAGCCGCACCACCGGCCACCAGATCGAGCCGTACGTCGTACACTTCGACGGCCGCGCATGGACCCGCGTGGACACCCCGAACGGCGGCGCCAACGGCACCTGGCTGACCGATGCGGCGGTCGGCCCGTCCGGCCAGGTCTACGCCACCGGCGACTGGCGCTGGCGCACCTGGGCAGGCAGCCTGACCGCCAAGGCAGCGGTCATGCGCTACGACGGCACCCGATGGGACTACGTCAACGTGCCCTCGTTCGACGTCGAGGGCACCAGTGTGGGGGATGTCGCCATCGCCCCGGGCGGCGAGGTATGGCTGACCGGCTCCAGCCGTACCGGCGAGAATTTCGCCCGCCTGTCGGGCGGCACGTGGCAGCTCATCGCGGGCGCGGACCCGTCGGTCTGGGCGGGGCCGGCTCATGAAGGGCTGACGATCGCCGGGGACCGGGTCTGGATGGTCGGCTCTTATGTGCCTTCGAACGACAACGTCAACTCGCGCACCTACGCCGAACGATCACCGGCGCTCTCCTGACCTGACGCCGACCGGCCCCGAGGCTCCCGGTGGTGCCCGTTGTAATGGATCCGATATTGGTGGAGCATACGGGCCAGGTGGCGTTCGTTGAGGATCAAGATCCGGTCATCCTCGGTGTCATTATCACTTCGGCTTTGAAGACCTCCCGAAAGGCGGAGGTGAAGAGCGAATCGCGATGGTGGATCAAGAACCGCAGCCCGGCGATGCGCTTCCGCAGGTCTATCGCCGGGTTGCGGACCTGCTGCACTGTCCATGCCCCGGTCGGGTGGGCGGTCAGATGCTGGCTGCGTGCAGCATGCGGGTGCCGGGCCGTCCCGGGCGCCGCCCGTCCGTGAAGGTCCACTTTCGCGCCACGAGGTTGCGATGCCACCGTAAGATCGCTGCCATTTAATCCGCGGATCATGCTCCGCCTCCCCAAGGTCGTGCTGACCCTCAAGCAGGCCGAACGCTACTGCGCAGGTGACCAGGTCTGCTCCTGGACCAGCGGCGAACACCTCGTTCTCGACCTCACCAGCGAGGCAGAGGAGGAGGGCGAACTGGCGCCGCCCGTCCCGCCCGGGCCGGGTTCGCTCAGCGCGCTGCAACGTGCCCTGGCCGACTTCCTGCGCCTGGACGACGACCTGCTCACGGCCGCCGCCGCGGCCAGCCGGCCGGCGCAACCCGTACAGCACGATCGAAAGGCCCTGGCCGCCTGGATGGGCGCTCTGCCCGCCAAGCGCAAGGACGCGCAACAGGAGTCGGCCCGGCGGTGTCGCAGTGGAAGAAATCGCACGCCAGAATCCCGGAGGCCTGTGCATGCAGGAACTCGCTCCAGGTCGGCCCCATGCGTCGCGGCGCAGGGTCGATGCCTGCCTTCTTCAGGATGAGCCACTGTTGCCCGGCGCTGAAAATGCCGACGAAGCAGGCACTGACGGTGCCGACGATCGGCGACGAGAACACCCCGCCGCTGGGGTGTGCGACGGGGTGTTCATCGGCAAGGTGTCGTCGTTCGTCGGCAT